>JAGQXH010000700.1 GCA_020436695.1 Lewinella sp.
CAGCGTGTATGGCTTAAATGAAAGCATGCCTTTTTCAACCTCGGACAATGTGGATCATCCGGTTTCACTATATGCGGCCAGTAAGAAGAGTAACGAATTGATGGCGCATACCTACAGCCATCTGTTTGGTATCCCCACCACCGGCCTTCGTTTCTTTACAGTATACGGCCCTTGGGGACGACCGGATATGGCCTTATTCCTTTTTACGGAAGCTATCTTGAAAGATGAACCCATCAAGGTGTTCAACCATGGGAAGATGGTGCGCGATTTTACCTACATAGATGATATTGTAGAAGGGGTAGTAAGGGTGATCGATCATCCGCCTTCTGGAGATGATACTTGGTCCGGCAAGGCCCCCAAGCCGTCGTCTTCCCGGGCTCCGTACAAGATCTACAACATTGGCAATAACAATCCGGTGAAACTGATGGATTTTATCGAAGCTATCGAAAAAGCACTCGGAAAAAAAGCTGAAAAAAATATGATGCCCATTCAACCGGGCGACGTGCCGGCTACTTATGCTGACGTACAGGAATTGATCGATGATCTGGGCTACAAACCCGATACGCCGATCGATAAAGGTGTAAATGCATTTATTAACTGGTACCGCAACTACTACAGTAAGGAATCCGTAGAGACTTCTTAATGTAGCCATTTAAAAAGTGAGTGCCATCAGATTCTTAGACTTCTTTCGATCAAAGAAAAGCACGCTGGAAAATTTTGCTTTTCTGCATACCGATATGCATTCCCATTTGATACCCGGTATCGATGACGGGGCACCTGATCTTGGGACCAGCATTAATCTCATTCGCGATCTGCACGAACTGGGCTTCAAGAGCCTGATTACCACGCCGCACGTTATGTCGGATCTGTATCCTAATACGCCTGATATTATACGATCCGGACTGGAACAGGTACGTAAGGCACTAGTGCAGGAGGATATCGATATGCCAATACATGCTGCCGGAGAGTACCTCCTGGACGAAGGTTTTGCGACAAAATTGATGGCGGGGGATTTGCTCACTCTCAAAGGACAATACGTGTTGGTGGAAATGAGTTTTATTGCGGCAACGCCTAATCTTGATCAGCTATTATTTGATATGCAAACCAAAGGTTACCGTCCCGTTATGGCACACCCGGAGCGCTATCCTTATCTTCAGGGTGATCTTAAGCGTTACGAGCGTCTTAAAGATCAGGGATGTCTATTACAGATGAATTTACTTTCGTTGTTGGGGTACTATGGTAAGGATGTCAGACAAATAGCTGTAAACCTGATGAAAGCCGGGTTTTATGACCTGGCCGGAACGGATCTGCACCACGAAAGACACCGCATGGCTTTACAGGCCCTCGTGGCGGACCATAAGGCCGCAAAACTGCTGGAGAACTACAAGTGGAAAAATGCACAATTTTTTTCCCAGTCATAAACATATTGTTAACGAATCTCGAAGCAAGTGCGTAATCATAGCTACTTCTACTTTCTTATAAGCGTTCTGCTGATAAGTCTGAGTTCTTGTATCACTCACAATGAACTTCTTAACTTTTCAAAAGGAGAACCCTTCCCTTCCAGCCCGGAAGCAATATTGGAATTACCGGAATTGCGGATCCAAGCGGATGATCTGTTGTCTATTAAAGTACAGGCTTTAGAGGCTCCGGATGCAGCATTACCATACAATATTGACCCACCAAACATGAATGCCACTAACTTGGGAAGTGGAGCTGTTAGACCACTTATTGGTTATCTTGTAGATCGTGGAGGATATATCAACTTTCCAGTATTGGGAAGGCTCCACGTGGGGGGAATGACAACCCATGAATTAAGAGAAAAGATTATTGATCTGTTAAAACCGGACAAGTTGTTGGATCCCATAGTGACTATTAGATTGTTAAACTTTCGCGTCACTATTTTAGGAGAAGTAGCTAGTCCCGGAACTTATACTGTAGCTACGGAAAGAGTCTCAATCTTGGATGCCTTAGGAATGGCTGGAGACTTGGAACCCTATGCGAACAGAACAAATATTCTAATTACCAGAGAAATGAATGGGCAGCGGGTCTATGGCCACATAGATCTGCAAGATAGAAATATTTTTAACTCTCCTTTTTACTATCTACAGCAAAACGATTTTGTTTATGTAGAGCCACTTCCGGAGCGAACAGCCTCTTTACGGGACCAATCGCAAAGGGTTATTCCTTATATCTCTGCGGGTATCACGGTCATTACTTTTATTTTAACTCTTGCAAATCTGCGTAAATAAATCATGCGAGGGATCTGTAGATTGAGGTTTCAATAAAGATGATAAGGAATATTTACAAATGCTGATGTTTTGCATAAAGTCTTGATTTTTTGATAAAACTTTCATAGGCAACTCGCTAAACCTCATCGATCGTGCCTAAAAAATCTTACTTAAGTGAGTGAAAACAACAATATTTCCAGATTCGAAAATCCAGAAGATACGATAGATGTACAGGAGCTTATTTGGAGTATACTACGCAACTGGTACTGGATAATACTATGCCTTGTAGTTGGCTTTTTGGGAGCCCGGCTCTATCTTCGGTATACCGAGCCAATATACCGGGCATCGGGGACAATTCTTATAAAAGACCGGGAGGGCAATAGTAGCGGGCTTACAGAAGAAGCCGTATTACAGGAAATTGGACTTTTTAAGCCCGGGAGTAATGTAAATAATGAGATTGAGATTCTGAAATCGCGCAGTCTGATGCAAGAAGTGATAGATCAACTGGGACTCGATGTGCAATATTTAGGCTTGGGCCGTTTAAAAGATACGGAACACTATAATGGTACTTCTCCGATCCTCATGGATTCCGTTCATTGGGGTAGAGGGCGAGAAAACGCTAGGCTGGAAGTGGAAATAAAAGATGATGATACTTTTAGTTTCTTTAACACAAATAATACAGGAAGTGCTCATCGATTTGGAGAACCGCTAATCGTAAATCAGGATACCTTTTGGCTCAGCCGGAACTCGAATGGTAATAATAATAGCCGTCTCTTGTTACGAATTGGAGGGGGGCCCGGTATCTACTTACAGAAATTGGAGATCAAGGCAGGTGGCGATTATTCGAGCGTACTCAACCTGCAAATAGAAGACCCTGTGCCACAAAAAGCCTCAGATATCATTAATAAATTGATCGAAGTGTATAACCAAGAGGCTATCAATGATAAAAATCAAGTAGCCGAAAAAACCCTGAAATTTATTGATGAACGCTTGATACTGTTGACTGATGAGTTGAATAGTGTGGAAAGCGGGCTGGAAACTTATAAGGAACGAAATGAAATCTCCGTTGAAGCTACTAGTACAGTAGGCCTAATCTTAAATGAGATCAGTCAATATGATAACGAATTAAGTGAGCAACAAGTTAAATTGGAACTTCTTGAAACCGTCGAGACTATCCTGAAAAATAATGTAGAACGCTATGAACTCATCCCGGCAAATGTTGTACTCCAGGATGCGAGTGGTCTGGATGCACAAATTTCCGGATACAATACACTTGTTTTGAATCGCGAACGGCTACAGAACTCAGCAGGTACTGAAAATACGCAACTTCATTTGCTGGATCAACAATTAGCCAATATTCAGGCAAATATTTTAAATAGTGTACAGAGCCTAAAGGAGAGTATTGAGATATCGATTCAAAAAAGCCAGGAAAAACTTGACCAATTACAAAGACGGATAAGCCAGGTTCCACGACAGGAGAGGGAATTGTTGGAGATTAAGCGGCAGCAGAATATTAAAGAAGCGCTTTATCTTTACTTATTACAGAAAAAAGAAGAAACAGCTCTATCTGCCGCAGTCACGGTGCCCAATGCACGGGTGATTGATCCGGCTATCACTAGCGCTCAACCAATCTCTCCAAAACCTTTGCAGATCTATGCTGTATTTTTGATGTTAGGCTTTGTCTTGCCAGTCGGGGTGATTTTTCTTCGGGAAATGCTGGACAATAAGATTTACAATGAAAGCGAAATACAAGGTCTGACCCAAACGCCTATACTTGGAACGATTGGCCTGAACAAATCTGGCCAGCCAATTGTAGTTAAGGCCGGTAGCCGAACGGGTATCGCTGAAATGTTTCGATTGCTACGGACTAATCTTAATTATCTGGCGGGGGGGAAAAAACAGCAAAGCATTCTGGTGACATCGGGTATGGCCGGAGATGGTAAAACCTTTATCGCTGTAAACCTCGGGATCAGCCTGGCTCTGGTCAATAAGAAAGTGATCCTTTTGGGTATGGACCTGCGCAAACCTAAATTAGCTAAATACTTGCTAAATATAGCAGATGTAGAAGGACCGGGCATTACTAATTATTTAGTAGAGGACATCAAACTAGAGCAATTGATCTATTCTACAGATATCCATGAGGGCCTCTATTTTATTCCTAGCGGTCCGATTCCCCCCAACCCGGCAGAATTGCTTAGTGGAACGAAAACACAACAGCTTTTTACCGAACTAAGAAAACAATTTG
>JAGQXH010000701.1 GCA_020436695.1 Lewinella sp.
ACATCCAATCATCCCAACATCACAAAAACGCCCCGGAGAATGATATCGGCAGCAGGTCTTTGGCCGAACGAACCTTGTATACCGGCCCCGTAGTGCCGCGCATAATAATGCTGATAGATTGCTGGTGCCGGTCTTCCATCTCGCTGATCACCTGCCGGCACGAACCACAGGGACCGGCGGGCTGATCGATCACTTTCTTTTCATGAAAAACCGTAACGGCCAGCGATACGACCGCTACGTCCGGGAAGCGGGCGGATGCCGCTCCAATAGCTGCCTGTTCGGCACAGAGACACATGGGATAAGCCGCGTTCTCTACGTTGTTGCCGGTAACAACCTCTCCATTGGCGAGTAATAATGCCACACCCACCTTGAAATGGCTATAGGGAGCATAAGCTTTTGATACTTGTTGCTCAGCGTGGGCCAACAGCCTGCGATCTGTTTCCTGGAGCTCTGATTCGTCCTGATATACCTCAATGGGGATGGAGAATTTTTCCTGCTTCATAAGCTGTATGGTTGTCGGTGAATAGCGCGCGAAATGAACAGTAAGGTGTTTCTACTGATGCTTATGTACTTCATAAAGGGTGCTGATTACCGGGACTGTAATTTACGACAAAATAAAATTTTGCAAGTCCGGTAATTAGGGGTAAAGTGCGTATCTTGCGGCCTGAAATCAGACTAGTAGGCTAAAAGCGTGTCTAAATTTAGCACATCAGCCTACCGGCGACAAATTTTGTTTTGAACTAATGTTACGTCGATGGAGTAGATGTGGTTAAGTGGCTTCTTACGACTTCATTCAGGACAAAATTTGCCTGTCGACGACTCATTGACCAAATTAGACATGCCCTAAGCTGATTCTAACTAACAACAGAGTCAAGACCAAATCTATGAAAAGTATTCTCATTATCGGAGCAGGTCGTTCATCTACTGCACTGATTAATTACGTGCTGAAAGTAGCGAAAGAGAGAGGTTGGTTTGTTTTCGTAGGGGATGCCGATCCCGGGTTGGCTGAAAAGAAGATCAACAAGCATCCAAATGGACGGGCCTTGTGGCTGGACGTAACGAAGAGTAATGACCGCAAAGATATAATTGGCCGCGCCGATGTGGTGGTATCCCTGCTACCGGCACACCTTCATCTGGAAGTTGCACATGACTGCATAAAGCTCAAGAAACATCTCATCACTGCTTCATACGTATCCCAGGAAATGTACCGCCTGGGTGACGAAGCCCGCAACCGCGAGTTGATCTTCATGGGCGAAATGGGACTGGATCCCGGCATCGATCACATGTCGGCGATGCAAAAGATCAATGAGATCAAATCCATGGGAGGAAAGATCACCTCCTTCATCTCCAATACCGGGGGGCTGGTGGCTCCCGAAAGCGACACCAATCCCTGGCATTACAAGTTTTCCTGGAACCCGCGTAATGTCGTATTATCCGGACAGGGTACGGCTCAGTATCTGGAGAACGATAAGCTGAAATTCATTCCTTATAATCGCTTGTTTCAGGAGTACCGCACGCTGGAAGTGCCCGGTTACGGAGAATATGAGTATTACGCCAATCGCGATTCCCTGCTTTACCGGGAAGTATACGGGCTGGATAAGATCCCGAATATTCTACGTGGTACCATTCGGGCCCGAGGTTTCTGCGATGCCTGGCATGCGTTGATCAAGATAGGACTGACCGATGCTTCTTTCCCCATCCTCGATTCCGGTAATATAACTTACCACGAACTAATGGAGGCTTATCTGCCTTCCAATAATATTAGTGGCTCAGTGAAAGAGCGGATCGCCAGAATGATCGATGAGGATGTAGATTCGGATGTGATGAAAAAACTGGAATGGCTGGGATTGTTCCGTAAGAAAAAGATCAAATTGCCCAATGCCTCGCCGGCGCTTATCCTGGAAAATCTGCTGCTGGATAAGTGGAAACTCAGTCCCGGCGATAAGGATATGATCGTTATGCAGCACCAGTTTGAGTACGAACTGGGTGGAAGACAGAAACAGCTGACCTCGACTCTGGTCATGAAAGGTGATGATAACACCAATACGGCCATGTCCAAACTCGTCGGCCTGCCAATGGGCATTTTCGTTCGTCTGGTCATGGATGGAAAGATCAATTCCAAAGGGGTAAATATTCCTGTCATGCGGGAAGTATACGAACCGGTACTGGAAGAACTGAAGGAATACGGCGTCAATTTCATCGAAGAAGAAAAAGATATTACGGCTTGATCCGTTGGCTTCGCAGCTTCCTGTTCACCAACGTAAAGGCTCTGCAAGCCTATCATTTGATGCGGCAGGGAGCTGCCTTGCTGATCGCGGTACTACTCACCAAGACCGGGCTGGATACCGGCCGGATAGGCACATACGAGATGTTGCTCTATCTGGGCGGACTGGTAAGCTCCTTTTGGATACAGGGACTGGTGCAAGCTTTATTGAGTGAATATCCGCGCCTTCCCGGGCCGGAACAACGGCAATTCGTAGTAAATGCCTATGGACTGTTTTTGTTCCTGGGGCTGCTGATCGGGTGTGGTATGATACTGGCCAAACCCATTGTGCTGCCTTTGCTTAGCGGCCAGGCCCAACTGGACTATTACGAGCTGTTCTTTATTTACGTTGCCATCAATTTCCCTGCCTTTTTGCTGGAAAACCTTTTTCTACTATGGCAACGCCCTCAGCAGAATTTCCTCTTTGGCATGCTTTCTTCCCTCCCGATGGTGATTGCCGTTATAGCACCACCTTTTCTGGGATTTGACTTCGCCTACAGCTTTTACGGCCTGATCGCACTGGCGGCCTTGCGCCATCTGTATCTGTTGTATCATGTATGGCAGAACGGACTTTGGGAATTCCGGCTCGATCTGTTATTGCGTTGGGCGCGTATCGCTTTTCCCTTGATATTGTATGCATTACTGGGTGGATTGAACCAATCATTCGACAGCTGGCTGGTCGGACAGTATTACGATGGTAATGAGACTCAATTCGCCATCTTTCGCTATGGTGCCCGTGAATTACCTCTGGTAATGGCCCTGGCTGCCGCTTTGGGAACTGCAATGGTTCCGAGGGTTGCTGATCAGCTGGATATTGCTCTGGGTGAGATCCGCAGTAAATCGCTTAAGCTTTTTCATTTCCTGTTCCCTTTGTCGATCGGTCTGATGCTGACCAGCCAATGGTTATTCCCTCTGGTGTTCAATACTGACTTTGAAGAAAGCGTAGCCATATTCAATGTTTTTCTGCTGGTCATTATCAGTCGGCTGATCTTTTCGAGGACGGTGTTGGTGGGCTTGCAGGATAATCGGATCGTTCTGTTCATCTCCCTAATCGAACTGGTAACTAATGTGTTGTTATCCTGGTGGCTGATCCGGGCAATGGGGCTCATTGGAGTGGCCTGGGGAACATTGCTGTCTATCAGTCTGGAAAAGATCATGCTATGTCTGCGGTTGTATTGGCGTTTCGGGATCGGCTGGCGACAGTATACCGATTTGCGTTGGTGGTGGCTTTACTCGGTCTTGTTGGTGGTGGCCTTTGCCATACAGTTTCCGGCTACTGGCTAAGTACAGATACCTCTAATTGCTCGTCAGTTAGCTTAGCATTGGTATTCAATACCTGAGGTTCAACCGGCAGCGTAAAATGAAAAATACTGCCTTTGTTTTCTTGTGAATCCACCCAGATCCGCCCGCTCATGCGGTCTACGATCTTCTTGCAGGTGGTTAGGCCGATGCCTGAACTATTGGACAGGCTTTTGTTTTTTAATGTTTTGAACAGCAGGAAGATCCGGTCATAAAACTCCGGTGCAATGCCGATGCCGTTGTCACTGATGCTGAAATGGTGGAACACGCCTTCCAGCTGATAATCGATCACTATGATGGGCGGCACACCCTCTTGATGGTATTTGATGGCATTACTGATCAGATTCTGAAAAACCTGATACATGCCTGAAGGGTCACTCAGTATGGTTCCCGGTAAATTATTGATCCGCATGGTCGCCTGTTCGTCTCTGATCAGCCTTTGCAGATCGAGACAGACCTGATCCACTATCTGACGAATATTGGTTTCCTGGATGGTCATTTTGGCATTATTAACCTTGGCATAGGCCAGCAACCCGTTGACCAGCATCTCAATGCGTTTGGTCCCTTCCTGGATAAAATTGAGAAATTCCAGTTCTTTTTCGTCCAATTTTTTACCGGCGCTTCTACGCAGGAGCTGAGAAAAACTGACTATGGTACGCATGGGCTCTCTGAGGTCGTGTGAAGCCAGATAGGCAAAGTTTTCCAGTTGCAGATTAGACTCAATATACTCCTGCAACCGGTGATTTTGTTCATGTAGCTGTTGTTCGGCCTTGGCCAGTTTGACGTTTTTTTCATTGATCGCGCGGGCTGTACGCCAGCGCAACAGCACCATAGCTCCCCCGATAAGCAACAATAAAAAAGCAGAGATGGAGAATACCCATAAAAAACGAAGGCGGCTGTTTT
>JAGQXH010000702.1 GCA_020436695.1 Lewinella sp.
GATATCAGCATTACTTTTCCTCCGGTAAAGACCAGATACCTACGGATCAATCAAACGGGCACAGTAGAGAATGGAGAAGTGAAGGTACCCTGGTCTATGAAGGAACTCCAGTTATTCGGCGTGACGGGTAAGGAGGAACTCATCAACTGAGACAGGTTCACTGAATATGCGTTACCTCGGATTTTGAGAATATGAGCATGACTTCAGATAAAAATCCCTGACTAACATTGATAATCAGCCAGTTGCCGGTTGCCGGTTTGTCGACTGCTTAACCGGCAACTGGCAATGATACCCCAAAAAGATAGCAGACTGACTTCTAATCGCTTACCGTTTTTTCTAAAAATCTGGCATGAACGCGTGATTCCGGATTACATTTTCACCACTTTCCGAACTGCTGTATACCCAGCCCCCCCATCAATCCTGATCCAGTAGAGGCCGGATGAAAGTTGTTCCAGTGAAAGAGTATGTTCGCCGGTGGATAGCCGGGTGGCCCTTAGCAGTTTTCCGGTCACATCAAAGATACGGATCAGGTGAGAAACCGGCGAAAGCCCCCCGATAGAGATCATCTCCCCGGCAGGATTGGGATACAGTGTCAGGCCGGGATAATCATCCGGCTGTCGTGTAGCGGTGAGCTGACAGGCCGGATCATCCTCCAGACCAGTATTTCCGCCCATACATGTACCACATTGGTTGACGAAGGCCGAACCGTTTAAAACGTTATTGCAATCATAGGCCGCATCCACGAATTTGGACAACAGCCGGATGTAAGCCATCTGATATCCTCCGCTGTTTTCTGTTACGGACCAGGAATTGAGAGGCCAGCTGGTATTAAAATCCTTATAAGCCTTTTGCCGGGGTTGCCCCTTTGGTGGGCTGATCTCTTCGGAAGTACACAGGTTATTATTGGCCGTGCTGCCGCAACCGCCGGGACAACAGCCATCCCAGTTGTACGACGGATTGGGCCCTCCTGTAACAAAGCCCGGAGCGGGGCCATAGATAGACACTCCCACCCGATCCCAGCGGGCACTGCCGTTGTGAAACCAGGTGTGATAAAATTCATTCACGGTACGGTCTCCGCCAAAAGCATACATATTGGACAGGTACACCAGATTGTTGGGATTTACTCCGTGCAGATAATGTAGGTAATGTAGTGCGGCATCATGGGCATATTCATCCCGGTTTGGTTCAATCTCGTACGTAATCACGTTATAAAACATACTGCCTTTGGCCGCTTTTACACCGTTACTACCCCAGGTGTAATCCTTTAGATGTGCCAGATAAGGATCCTTGGTGGTAAAATAAGCTGTAAAATTGTGCTCCGACCCCATTGCATTGCGGTATTTCTCCCTGATGGCATCCACAACTTCCGCACTTGCACCAGGTATCCGGGTATAGCGCAAAAGAACTTCCTGGGTATTAGTCTCAAAAGGATAGGCATAGCTCCAAAGGAAAAGATGGGAAGTCTGATAGTGCTCGTCAAAATACTGCCGGTAGATCACCTGTCCGGTAGCTTCAAAAAGATAACAGGCTGCTTCGAGACGCCCCATAGCCCGGGTATAATCATCCTCTTCCTGTTGACCGGCACCGATCCCGGTCGAACCCGAAGCTGCGTCATTATTATAAAACAGGGTATTCGGATGACTTTCCGACCATATCCAGGCTTTTTCCGCAGCAGCCAGCAGTTGATCAGCATAATCCAGGCTGCCAAGGGAGCGAAATACGACCGACGCAATGGCAAATGCCGAAGCAGTATTCTGAGTGGCGGAAGTGGTGGCCGGGCCATACAAACTGGGGCCGGCAGCAGCGGAAGGAGGGCTGGCGTGCGACAAGGAAACGATACTAAGTACCGAACCGTCAGGCTCTTGCATGCGCAACAAAAAATCCAGTCCCCACCTGGCTTCATCCAACAGATCTGGTATACCGTTCCCTGATCCGGGGAGATTGTAATTATCCGCCCAGGCTGCAGGGTTCTCCCGGTATGCCTTGATCATATCTACCACGTAATTGGCCGTCCAACTGGTATACTTATTGTAATCACCCGCATCGTACCAGCCACCGTGGAGATCCCGCTCCGTGACTGCATTATTCCTGTCATTAAATAATCTGGCTTCTGTGTCCTGCAATGGCCCCAAATGGCTCGCCGCATCGGCCCAGGCCGGATCGGCAAAAGGCGGCTCTTTTGCAAAGCCGGCCCGTTGGTAGAAAAATGTTCTTACAGCCTGCTTGAGCACCTCGCCGTATACAGCTTCTCCGATATTAAAAAAATAGGAACGTACGTTATTTTCCATATCGAGCAGATAATAAGTACCGTTTTCCTGTACTTCCGAAAAATCAACATGCCAGACCCGGTCACCGGAAGTAGCATCCACGGCTCCTTCCTTCCAGGCAACCGGGCTGCCGCTCCATACCGGATCGTCCGCTGCATTCATCAATACATAGGTAGTGCCGGGTTCAAAAGCTGCCGCTGCATCATAACCTTCCACCGGGTCTTTAATAACTGCTATCTTTTGAGCTTTGGGCAGGTAACCGAATTGATCGACCAGAATAAACGGTGAGGTGGATTGTGCAGGTAATTCTACACTGAGGCCTATAACCAACCAAACCGGCAGAAAAAAGAGTAAGGCGACTTTCATGATCTTTTTCGAGTTGAAATAAAAGTCAAGCCGGTCATCTTTTATAATATTTCCATTGGCCGGCCATCGGAGAAATACATACTTCTTATTACGCTCCGGGGGCCGGTTTCCCCCTATTCCCGTTAAGTGGGTATGTTGTTAACCTACAGCTGCTTACCGAACAACATCACTTCCTGCTTGTCTCCGGGCAGGCGAAGCATCTGTTCGTATTCAAGGCCGATCTTCTTTAACAAGCTGATAGATGGTAGATTGGTAGGTAGTGTAATTCCCAATACTTTACGGAGTTGTAGTTCATGTTTGGCATAATCAAGCGTTGCAGAAGCAATTTCAAAGCCATATCCCTTTCCGATATATTCCGGCAAAAAGGCAAAACCGATATCCGGGCCACTCAGTCCCTCCCGGTTGATCAGTCCGCAGCCTCCGATGGGGATCTGTCCGTTCTTTAGGCAGGCTACCGAAAAACCATAACCATACTGTTCCATGGCCAACATAGGGCCTCCGATGATGTATTTACGGGCATCTGTTTCCGTTCTGATGCCTTTGTCCCCAATGTATTTGAGATAAGCCGGACTATTGAGCAACTGTAACACAAACCCGGCATGGGCAGGCGTAAATTTTTGCAGCAGCAAGCGTTCAGTTTCCAGGATAAATTCACCATCCGGCATAGACAGCAGGTTTTTATTTCCCCACAGGAACATTGGGCAAGATAGTGCTTTTACCTCATTTCCCGGAAGGTACGGATAAGATCCTTCACCGCGCGGGATAACAACAACGCATCGGCTCCGATACCGATCATATTGGCCCCCGCCATTTGATACGCCTGAACGCCGGATGGTGAAAACGATACGGTACCGGCAATTTTTCCAGCTTTTCGCACCTGAATCATTGCTTTTTTTACCATTTCGATAATAGTAGGTTCATCCATACGACCATTATACCCCATGGATGCCGATAGATCGGCCGGACCCAGGAAAACGCCGTTCACTCCATCCACTTCCAACAGCGCCGATAAATTCTCATAAGCAATTCGCGTCTCTACCTGAATGATGAGGCACATTTGCTGATCGGCGGTAGCAACATAGTCAGTTGTATGCCCCCAGCGCGCAGCCCGGCCCAGGCCGGCTCCGTGGCCTCTTTTACCGGCCGGCGGATAACGCACTAGTTGCACCAACTCCGCAGCCTGTTCCGGAGTATCCACCATTGGTACCAACAGGGTTTGTACCCCCGCATCCAGCAGTTGCTTGATAAATACCGGATCATCACCTGGCGGCCTCACCATAGGAGCTACATCATAGGGCGCCATAGCGCGCAGCTGACCAATGATCAACTGAAGATCAAAAGGAGCGTGTTCTGCATCGATCACGATCCAGTCGTAGCCGGCACCGGCCAGGATCTCCCCCACATCCGGATCGGTCAGATCGTTCCAGATACCGTAAGCTGTTTCCAGCTCTTTTATTTTCTGAAGGAATTTGTTTTTTGGCGCCGACATATCGTTCAAGATTAAATGATGTTCAGATTAAAAAAAGAGGATCAAAAGCAAAGCAGGATCATACAAACTATTAGGTCCCTGTGCCAATAGCATTCGAATCCCCAAGCCCCAGGACCAAAGAACATTTAAACTTCTATCTCCATCACCCAATCGATCTGATCTTCCCCGCCAATGCGGAAAACATGCGTTCCGGTCTTCTCAAAGCCCTGTCCCTGATAAAATCGTATCGCCCTGGGATTATGCTCCCAGACGCCCAGCCAAATGCGCTCTTTGTTTTTCTCACGGGCTACTGCCAGGGCTTTGACGATCATCATTTTTCCCAGTCCCTGCCCATGAAACCGG
>JAGQXH010000703.1 GCA_020436695.1 Lewinella sp.
AGCCAAGGATTACCTGAAGAAAATAGCCAAAGACAACGCAGAAGCGCACAGTGAGATCGCTACGACCATTGTCAGCTCCTTCGCCAGCGACCCCAAAGCCATGAAGGATGCCGAAGACTATGCCGGTCAGGCTGCCAAGCTGGGAGAAAGCTACGAATACTATTATACGTACGCCATCATCCTCAACCAGAACGGTAAAAAAGATCAGGCGCTGGATGCTGCCAAAGCCGCCCTCGAAATGGTAAAAGATACAGACCGGGCTTCCAGTAATCTGGTGATGGTCCTTATTCGGAAGTTGCAGGAGGGGTAGGTTGTAGTCGTAAGTCGTTAGTCTTGTAGTCGTAAGTCGTTAGTCTTGTAGTCGTAAGTCAGTAGTGTAAGTGCTCAATTAATTGGCATAGGGTTCGACTTGTGACTTACGACTCCGGGACTCACGACTTTATAAACTTTCGTGTATCCATCGCAAAACCCGGTCCATTTCCTTCTTAATATCGTTGGAACTGCTTGTAAAGTTATTGTGCATGAAGCTAAAGATGAGGGTTCGGCCGGAGCGGGTGAGGACATAGCCGCTGAGGCAATGGCGGTGGCGCAGACTGCCGGTTTTGGCAAATACAAAGGAGGATTCTCCAGCCGTAGGTGCATACCAGCCTTCTATGGTACCATTTTTCCCACCGCTTGGAAATGTCTGGAACAACCATTCTGCCGGCCGTTTGCGGTACAGCTTTTCCAACACGAAGACCACACTTCTTGGCGTAAACAGGTTGTAGCGCGACAGGCCCGAGCCGTCCACCCATTCATAGTGATCCGGTGCCTCAGCCAGTAAGTTTTTTTGTGCGTAATCGATGATCCGGCGCGTACTCATTTCTCCGAATAGCTTATCCGAGCACATCAGTAACAACTGTTCGGCAATGAAATTATCACTTTGCTGCATCAGCTTGCGGTAAAGCGTATCTGGTGTCGGGGTGACCAGGCTCAGGACAACTGTCTTTTTGTAATTAGGCAAATAGTAGATATTTCTTTGCAGTGTATCCCGTAACAACCCCAAGACGACTTCCGGCTGATAGTGAAAGGGATACCAGCGATGGAACGCCAGTGTGGTATCCTGCGGCGGATCCAGACGAAAATGATTGCCGAACTCCTCCCGGCTGATGATGGGACGGGAATTATTGACAGCGATCTGATCATCTATAGTAAGGAAACGTCCAAACCAGTGCGGCCATACTTCCACCGGCGATTGACCGGAACTTTTGGAAAATTGAACGAGATTACCATATAACGGCATGGCCGCCTTCTCCGGTTGATAATAATAAGGATAATCATCCCAGGCCCAACCCGATCCGAAGCGCTCACCGGAATAGCCACCATTGGTATAGAATAATGGTCCGGGATGTGTTTTCAAAAAAGCCAGCGCATCGGTCGCAAATGGCAGTGTAGGGTCTAAAAATGCCGGGTTGCCGCTTCCCCAGAAGATCAGGGAATCTTGTCTTAATTCGTAGTGGAGTATAGGGAAGGTATCTCCGAGAACCTCCAGCGCCGTATACAAGGTCAGTATCTTGGTATTCGAGGCCGGTGTGTAATATTTATCGGCATCTTTTTGATACAGCCAGTTGCCGGAAGCCGGATCGTACAGGGCAAAACCGGTGAAGCTTTTGCGCAGGATCGGAGAAGCATCCACCATATCGTGCAGGCTGCGGCGCTCTCGCAGACTAAGACTTTTGGTACTCTGACAGCCCATCGCGAAAAAGATCAGGGCGATCCACCACAAACTTTTGTCAATTTTTAAGAAAGCAACCGGAAAGGCCATATCTTTTGGGCCTGAAAATACAGCAATAAGATGAAAAATTTTGGTTTAGTTGTCTCGCTTATCTTCATGAGTTATTTGATCCCTCTTTCGGCTTCCGCCCAGAACTTCTCACCGGAAATGCTGGTGGAGCAGTTTCGTTTGTCGGAGCAGAATGTAGTACTGTTGGAAAATACAGACCATATTATTCCGCTAAAGGATCTGGAAAAACTGCGGATCGCTTATGTGCCCGTAGGATTTGAAACTGTAGAATTGAACGGTCGGCCCTTTAATGAAGGCCAAACCCTTCAGGATCAACTGGCCACTTACACCAAAATTGACGTGATTGAAATGCCGGCCGGTCATTCCGGAGACGAAGTAAGCCACTGGCTGGATCAATTGTCAAAATCACACAATCTGGTAATTCTTGGTATCAAAAACTATACACTTGCGGTCAAGGATCCCATTCCGTGGAAAGATCATGATGCACTCATTAGTAAAATTTGTGAAAAACTGCCAACTATTGGTATAGTGATAGGACGCCGGCCGGGAGCCGACTGGCCCGAACTGCTCAAAGCCAAGGCTATTCTGACTATGTCGCACACCGGATTGTTCCAGCAGTCCATTGCAGCGCAGGTCGTTTTTGGGGGCATGGGTGCTGAAGGTAAGCTGCCTTTCCAACTGGCCTATTTCCCCCAGAATACCGGTTATGCAACCAAAGGAGGTATGCGCTTTGCCTTCACCCTGCCGGAGGTGGAGGGAATGGATGGAAAACTGCTCAGAGACAGCATCTCGGCTATTGTAGAAGAGGGCATTGCGGCCGGCGCTTATCCGGGAGCACAGGTACTGGTAGCCAGGAACGGAAATATCGTGTATCACGAAACTTTCGGTTATCATACCTACGATCAAAAGCTGCCGGTAAAAAAGGACGACCTCTATGACTTTGCATCCATCACCAAGATCACCGGGCCCTTACCGGCTTTGATGAAATTGCACGGTGAAGGCAAATTCAATCTGGACGCTCCCCTGAAAGAATACATCCACATCCGCAATAGATCCAATAAGGCTGACCTGAGTTTTCGGCAGATGCTGGCGCACAACGCCAGGCTGCGTCCTTATATCCCCTACTGGATCGGTACGCTGAAAAGCAGTGCCCGTTATCCCTGGGAGGAAGGCTGGAACGTGCAGGCGGTGAATGACGGCAACTTCCGAGGTCATACCTTCCGGGAGGATTCGACCCGCAATTATAACATTCGCATTACGGACAATCTCTGGCTGCATCGCAAGTACCGAAAAAAGATGTTCAAGGCCATCGACCGCTCGCCCCTACTTGAAAAACCGGGCTATGTGTATTCCGGCCTGCTCTTTTTCCTCCTGCCCGATATGATCACCGATCTGACGGGGACGGATTATGAAACGTACCTTAAAGAAAATATTTACCATCCGCTTGGGGCCTATACGCTCACCTACAATCCGTCGCGTCAGTTCCCCCTCAGCCGGATGATCCCCACCGAGAACGATACTTTTTTCCGGCACCAACAGGTATTAGGTATCGTACACGACGAAGGGGCGGCTATGATGGGCGGTGTATCGGGCAATGCCGGTCTGTTCGGTACTACCATAGATCTGGCCAAACTGATGCAAATGTATATGAATTATGGTTCGTTTGGCGGCCGGCAGTTCATCAAGGAATCTACGCTAAAAGAATTTACCTGTTGCCAATACTGCGAGGAAGGCAATCGCCGTGGGTTGGGTTTTGATAAACGCCCGGAGGAATATCCGGAAGAGGGAAGTTACATGGCTAAGTCAGCCGGCCCGCTCAGCTTCGGTCATACCGGTTTTACCGGCACGTTCACCTGGGCCGATCCGGAAAACGGCCTGCTACTGGTAGTGATGACGAATCGGGTTTATCCCAGCCGGGACCGGCAGGGGCTCGCTCAGCTAAGTATTCGACCGCGCCTGCATCAGGTGCTTTATGATAGCATTATATCGGGAAAGCGGGATGAGAAATGAGACCAAGGGGCGGTGCTTGGTACTGGGTATTCGGTGCTTGGGTGTGTACTGTACCGAATACCCGGTACTAGCCAAATAGAAGTACTAGCCTATACTTTTAGATTCCACCTCAAACATCGGCACCGCATCCATCGCCGCCTTCAATTTCAGATAGGTGGCATCGCTAAGTGGCACCAGCGGAATACGGACTTCCTTACTACAAAAACCGGCAATCTCCATCGCTGCTTTAATGCCGACCGGATTGTTTTCAATATAAAGCCAGGGATGAACATCGAGTAGTTCGAAATTCAGACGGCGGGCCGTATCGAAATCACCCTGTAGCGCGGAACGGACCATTGCGGAAAAATGAGCCGGAAATACATTGGCGATCACCGAGATCACGCCATCGGCACCCGCTCCGATCATGGGTAGGGTCAGTGGATCTTCTCCCGAAACAACGGCCAGATGTTCGGGACGCTCTTTCAGGATCTTGGTGGCCTGCACCAAATTACCCGATGCTTCCTTCACTGCAACAAACTGTTCACTGGCCTGCGCTAAGCGCAATACAGTTTCCGGAGCGACATTGGAAGAGGTGCGTCCGGGCACATTATAGATGATAATGGGCCGGGGTGAAGCTTCGGCAATCCGCATGTAATGCTGATAGATGCCTTCCTGCTGCGGCTTGCTGT
>JAGQXH010000704.1 GCA_020436695.1 Lewinella sp.
ATCACCGGTATCCTGGATGAACTGCCCGGTCCGATGCATTTTCAACCCGACCTGGTAGAGAGTACCCTGGAACTGACCGAGGCCAGTTGGTGGACCAACTGGTGGAACAACAACCTCTGTACTTATCTACGCCTTAAACCGGGTACGACTGCCGCTGCTATGGAACCTTTCCTGCCCGGCTTCATGGACAAATACTTTGGGGAGGATTTTCAGAGGAACAACAGCCGCATTGATCTTAAGTTGCAGCCGATCCGGGAAGTCTATTTTAATAATCATGTCCGCTACGATCCCATGCGGCACGGCAACCGGCAGGCGGTGAATATTTTTCTGATCACGGCGCTTTTACTCGTGGTGATCGCCTGTGCCAATTACATCAACCTCAGTACGGCCAAAGCAGTGGAGCGTAGCAAGGAAGTGGGCATTCATAAAGTGCTCGGTTCCGGGCGCAGACGAATAATTGGACAGATCCTGGGGGAAAGCTTCTTTTTGACCTCGGTGGCAGTATTTTCGGCCGTTGCATTAAGTCTTTGGGCCATGCCTTATTTTGGGCAGCTTTTTGATTTGGACCTTTCATTACGCTTACCCTGGGGCAATACCTTTGGAGTACTGGCCGGCCTGACGCTGGTCGTATCCGTTCTGGCCGGGACCTATCCCTCCTGGTTATTATCGTCATTCCGGCCGGCTTTAGTGCTGAAAGGAAGTACACAGGCCGGTAACCGGCGTACGGCCAACTTACGCAAATCGCTGATCGTATTTCAGTTTGTGCTTTCGGTCGGTCTTTTATGCAGTACCATTTTTGTTCGACAGCAACTGGATTACCTGCGCAATAAGGAGCTGGGTTTTGATAAAGAGCATGTTTTACTGATGGAGATCAATAACCCGGAGCTTTTTAATAAAAAAGAAACCTTTCGCCGGCAACTGCTCCGGGAGCCGGGTGTGCGCGAGGTGGCTTTCCTGTCCGGGGTGCCCGGAGGACATCACGATGCGACTTCCGTTAGGGTGCCTGAACTTGACAAAGATATACGTATGCGCACCTCCTTTGCAGATCTGAATGTGGTTCCAACCCTGGGGCTGGAAGTTATCGCCGGTCGCGGTTTCGATGCCCGTTTGGCGAGCGATAGCACCCAGGCCGCCATACTCAATGAAAGAGCAGTGGCTGATCTGGGCAGTACACCCCGGGAGATCATCGGAAAAAAACTGATCCTAACCTCCTTTGACACCACCGCCCGCTCCGTAGTAGGAGTGGTGCGGGATTACCACTTTACCAGTCTGCACGATGCCATCGAGCCTCTGGTGATCACCCCCGGCTTTTGGACCAACATCATTGCCGTAAAGGCGCAGGGAGATCGCATTCCACAGGTCATTGCTGCGGCGGAGAATGCCTGGATGGCGCAGTCGCCGGACTTTCCCTTCTCCGTACAGTTCCTGGATGAGCGTCTGGACCGGCTCTATCAAAGCGAAGAGCAGCAAGGCCGGCTTTTTGCTTTTTTTGCCGGCATTGCCATCTTCATCGGTTGCCTGGGCATGTTCGGACTAGCTACCTTTGCTGCTTCAACCCGCAACAAAGAGGTAGGCATTCGTAAGGTATTGGGAGCATCGGTCAGGAGCATTGTACAGTTGCTGTCTATTGATTTTGTCAAACTGGTGCTACTGGCACTGTTGATCGCCTCGCCTCTTGTCTGGTATTTCATGAACGGCTGGCTGCAAAATTTTGCCTATCGCATCGAGTTGCATTGGTGGGTATTTCTGCTGGGTGGTTTGGCGGCGGTTTTGATCGCTCTAGCTTCGGTGAGTTTTCAGAGTATCCGGGCTGCTTTGGCCAATCCGGTGGATTCTCTCCGCAGTGAATGATCTTTGATGTTGTGATGCTGGGATGTTGTGATACTATGATGTGGTCATGCGCAGTGGAGAACGTTCATTTCATTGCACCACGAGGTCTTTAGAATGCTGTGATATTGTTATTTTCTGATAAGCGCTTTTCGAGCATAATTCTTCTGCCTCCCGCACTTGGAGAGTGCTTGACTCCAGCTCGAAATAATCTCGTGGGGTAATAATTAATTCTTTAAGTAATACAGACCACTCTATCACAGTACAGCATTATAGCATCAAAACATCAATCATAGACAAACTTCCAATTTCCATCCGGCTGTCGCTTCCATACGGTATGGAAAGTACCGCTGCTTTCCACCACTTCCCCTTCCGGATTGACGGCAGCAAAATCATAAGGGCCGTAGGTGTAGCCCAGCGTACCATCGTCCGATACATCGATAAAGTCCGGATACCAGCTTAGTTTGACATCTTTGAGCGTTTGCCGGTCGAAATAATTACCGATCGCGGCTTTCCCTTTAATCACCTGATCACCGCGGACGATAGTGGCATCTTCGGCGGCAAAAGCCAGGAAGGCAGT
Organism: Lewinella sp.; assembly: GCA_020436695.1. Lineage (GTDB taxonomy): Bacteria > Bacteroidota > Bacteroidia > Chitinophagales > Saprospiraceae > Flavilitoribacter. Next base: position 2,408 of record JAGQXH010000704.1, read on the forward strand.
TTGTACGCCTTCACTGGCGGCCAGATCGTTGAATGCCTGTTCAGCCTGCCGGATCTCTTCTTTTAAGGCTTCCTTATCCATGATTGCCGGTGTATTGGTACAGTGGACGAATGTTAAGAAGGCCAGAAAATTTAGCATTTTTCTCATGAAGCGACATTTTTACAGAAAGTTAATACATTGTCAAAAAAATCACTTAAGAAAAGAATGAACGAACGTATTCCGAATGGAAGTTACGATGCTGCATGGTTTCATTGTTTCATTGCTATCCGGCATGGGAACAATGAAGCAATGAAACATCGGATCGTTTGTAGGTATATGTTCCTTTTTTTCTTTTTACTGTTTGCGGAGAATACATGGGGGCAACTCCCCGATAATTTTCACGACGAGATATTCTCCAATGGTTTCGATTTTCCTACTGGTGTCACTTTTGATGCCAACGGCCGGGGGTATGTCTGGGAAAAAGCCGGAAAAGTGCGGATGTTTGATGAAAACGGGGAGATCCTGCCGGAGCCCCTGCTCGATATCCGGGAAGAGGTGGCCGACTGGAAAGACCACGGCCTGATGGGCTTTTGCCTGGACAATGATTTTCTCGAGAACGGCTATTTCTACCTGCTGTACGCGGTGGATCCGCATTACGATAAATATTTCGGTACGCCGCAGTACCATCCTGATTCCAGTGAGTTGTACCGGCCCACCATTGGCCGGGTGTGCCGGTATACTGCGGATGCTGCTAGTGATTTTACACGTGTAATATCCGGAAGCCGGCATATTTTGCTCGGAGAAACGATGGAAAATGGTATACCACTTTTATATGTCTATCACGGTTTGGGTAGTCTCATTATGGGGAATGACGGTACGTTGCTGATCTCCTGTGGTGATGCTACCAGTAATATCGGCACGGACGTAGGCAGTGATAGCCTGGAAACACCGGTGAGTGCGGCCATCGCAGCAGGCATACTCACTCTCGATCAGGATGTGGGTTCGTACCGGGCACAGTACCTGGGCAATTACAACGGCAAGGTGTTGCGGATTGATGCATCTACCGGTGACGGACCGCCCAGTAATCCTTTTTTCGATCCGGATGCACCGCGTTCCGCCCAATCGCGCATTTGGGCATATGGCTTTCGCAATCCTTACCGCATCGCACTGCGGCCCGGTACGGGCAGTCATTATGCGGCTGACGGCCAGCCGGGAGTGATCTACGTGGGCGATGTGGGCAATGCCGGCTGGGAAGAGGTCGACATTGTGAAAAAAGGAGGGCAGAATTTCGGCTGGCCCATCACCGAAGGACTGGAGATCAATGGGGCTTTTGCTCATGCTTATTGTCCTCGTAACCAGCTGGCTCCCAATGAGCTGTACAGTACATTTGGTTGTGGGCATGCCTATTTTGACTTTCGGGAAGTGTTTGCCCGCCCCGATCGCAACCGCCTGTTTATTCCCAACCCCTGTGATCCGGGATCGCCCTTACCTGATGCGGTATTCCCAAGCGTGGAAAGCCCGCCGGCCATTACCTGGAATAACCAAAAATGGAATGCAGAGCGCAAAGCAGCGGTGCCGGCTTTCGACGAAGATGGTCTCTTCGCTTTTGTGGAGCTGGATGACCCGGACTGTCCGGTAAGCAGTGAGTTGTTTAGTGGATTTTCCAGTCTGGGTGGCGCTTTCTACGAAAGCGGTCCTTTTCCGGAGACCTATCAGGGTAAATATTTTGCCATGGATTTCAGTGGCTGGATCCGTGTTTTTGATTTCGATGAACAACAACGACTCCAATCGGTTACGCCCTTTCATGATGGGGCGGAGAACATCGTTCATCTGGAGCGCAATGATCTGGATGGCAGCTTGTATTATCTCAATCTGAATGGTGAAGTACACCGCATCAGCTATGGTGGAAATCCCGCTCCGGTAGCAGTAATAGAAGCCGATCGCTATTATGGGGCATCTCCCTTGACGGTTCGTTTCGATGGGACCAGTTCCACCGATGAATCCGGTCCAATTGCAACTTATTTCTGGGAATTTGGTGATGGGGCCACCAGCACCGAGGCACAGCCCGAACATA
>JAGQXH010000705.1 GCA_020436695.1 Lewinella sp.
CTTCAACAAACCTTTCATAGCGCAAACATAATCAATCTGGTGAGATATTGAGACATCGGGATTTTGGGAAGTTTTGTTATTGTTGGTTTAGAAGTTTGGATTAAGGGATAATGGGGGGGACGTTTGGATGTTTGGATGTTTGGACGTTTGGATTTTTGGACGTTTGGAGGTTGGAAGATACCGGACATCAGCTGCTTTCTACCGGCCCTTGTTCCCGCCTTATGAATCTTCGCATCAGGTAGATCAATCCGAAGAGAAGGATCACCGATAGTATTGCTGCCGGCCAGTTTGCAGATATCTCCTTATTCTGTTCGGTGGCAATGAGTTCTTCCCCGATCATATAGTGCCCAACGATCTGGGCCCCGTTGAATACAAAGTGTGCGGCCATCGGCACCCACAAGCTGCGCGTCCATAGCAGCAGGTAACCCAGTAGTGCTCCCAGCAGAAGCCGGGGAAAGAAACCGGCAAACTGTAAGTGGAAAGCACTGAATATCACGGCGGAAATCCATACGGCAGCTACCGGCCGGTGGAAATGTTTTTCGATCTGTTGCTGAATGACACCCCGAAACAACAACTCTTCTCCCAGTGCCGGCATCAGGGCAATGACCGTTAGGTTGAAAAGAAATACGGCGGGAGAATCCATGACCAGCAGCGCCTTAATGGTATCGTTGGCCTGGTCTTCCATATTTGACATCCAGGGGGGTAGCGGTAGTTGTTGATTGAACCAGTACGCCAGTTGGGTCAGTGGAAAAGACGTCAGCATAATGATACCCGCAAAAAGGATCAGCACGATATGTGGCGGCGGATAGAGTGAAAGGGAACGCCACATATCCCGGCGGTAAAAGAACCAGCTCATGAGCAGAACCGGGAGGACGAAACTGGTTAGTTGATTCAGCAACTGACTCCAACGAATGAAATTGCGTTCTTCCAGTGGGCTTTCCGGATTTAAAATTGGCACTATCTCCGTCAGTGTCATTCCCGTGGCCTGACTCAACAACTGGATCAGTAACAGCCCCAGCAGGCTGCATATAATAATGCTCAGCAGCAGAAAGATCAGCTTCAGTAACAGCGAATTGCTCAGCCCGGCAGCAGTTTCTCCATCGGGCCCATCGAAAGAAAAAAGATTCATGAAAAGCGCCTCTCCGGAATTTAATGATGAGGGAAAGCCCAAATATATTACTTTTGCGCAAGTTTGCGGTGGGCCGTATTCGACTAACGATAAACCACCTAGTTAGGCGTTGGCTGTGCCTACGCCTCAATCCAGATCAAAGATGACTCGACTCAGCGTAAATATCAACAAAGTAGCCCTGATCCGTAACTCCCGTGGGAGTAATTTGCCGGACCTGGTACAGGTGGCCAAAGATTGCGAAGCATTCGGAGCGGAAGGCATCACCGTACATCCCCGGCCCGACGAGCGCCACATCCGCTACGATGATGTGCCTGCCCTGCGCCCCGTGGTTACCACCGAATTCAATATTGAAGGCAATCCTACTCCGGAATTCCTGGAACTGGTACTGGCCAATCCGCCGGCCCAGTGTACGCTGGTACCAGATGATCCCGGCCAGCTGACTTCTGATCGCGGATGGGATACCTTCGGTAAAGCAGACTTCCTGCGTGATGTGACTGCCCGCCTGAAAGAAGCCGGTATCCGGGTGTCGTTATTTGTGGATGCGGAAGAGAAAATGGTGGAAGGAGCTAAAGCAGTGGGCGCCGACCGGATCGAGTTTTACACAGGTCATTATGCGCATGCTTTCAAGGCAGACCCGGAAAAGGCCGTGGCCCCTCATCGCAGTTGTGCCCGGTTGGCCAATGATATCGGCATCGGAATAAATGCCGGCCATGATCTCAATCTGGAGAATCTCAGGTTTTACCAAATGGAAGTACCAGGACTTTTGGAGGTGTCTATTGGGCATGCCCTGATCTGTGATGCGCTTTACTACGGTTTACAGAATACCATGCAAATGTATTTACGTCAGTTGAAGCCCTAACATCAACAATTGTGATCCCAGATATGGCAATCTGTCGAAAATTTTTACATTTGCGTCGTTATTGTACCCCTGTGGGTCGACAAATGTAAGTTGAGTGACAAATTATTACTTAAAAAATTAATACAGGCAGCATTTGCGACTTTTTAACGTTCTTTATGGTAAGAATATGGTATTGGAATATTTTTTGAAATACTAAAAATGGAGTCAGTTTTTTATGAAATGTCGATTTTTGACTCTTGTTTTAAGCCCAAATATTAGGTTTTAGCAATTCTAAAACGCTGTAAAGATCTTTCTTAAAAACCCAGAATCTTATAATCCCAAGACAAATCTTCTGAGCTGAAAAATGGCTCCGGATCCCCAATCTGGCTTAAAAAACTCTATGCATCTGCGACAAAAAAGAAAGTCATTCCAAGCATTTTTTTGACTACTCTCGGTGGAGCAGCCATTAATTTGTGTTTGGATTGACCATTCTAATATTATTTTTTAACCATTATTGAATTAGTATGAAAAAACTCTATCTAGCCCTATTTTGGGTGTTTGTTAGCGTGAGTATCGTCGCTGCCCAACGTACCGTTACCGGTACGGTGACTGACACCAACGGGGAAGCTTTGATCGGAGCGAGTATTCTGGTTAAAGGGACCACATCCGGTACAGTTACGGATATTGACGGTTCGTATACGCTCAACCTTCCCAATGATGCTACTACTCTCGTTTTCAGCTACACTGGTTTTGCTACTCAGGAAATTGGATTGAATGCTTCCAGCGTCTATGATGTAACCCTGGAAGAAGGTGTTGCTCTTTCCGAGGTTGTAATAACTGGTCTTGGTATTGAAAGAGATAAGAAATCAGTAGGCTACTCCGTTCAGGATGTTAACGGGGAAACACTCAACCCGCTTGTAAACGACAACGTTGTCGAAGCACTCGGTGGTAAAGCTGCCGGTATTCAAGTGATCAACGCTTCCGGTGCCAGTCTGGGTGGTACTTCCAAGATCCGTATTCGGGGAGCTACTGGCCTGAGAGGTGGACAGCCGCTGTTCGTGGTAGACGGTACGCCGATCAGTAACGCCAATTTCAGTTCCGCTGACGAATTGACCAGCGGTAGAGATTACGGTAGCTTGATCAATGACCTGAACTCCGATGATGTGGAGAGCATCTCTGTCCTGAAAGGCCCGGCCGCAACCGCTATCTACGGTGAACGTGGTAAGCACGGTGTGGTACTTGTTACTATGAAAAAAGGTAAGAAGAATAAAGGCATCGGTGTGACAGTCAATACTTCCGTTACGGCTGATAAAGTATACATTCTTCCGAATTACCAGAACGAATACGGTGGTGGTTACACGCAGGATTTTCTGATCGATGCTGCTTCCGGTGACAAGATTTTGAACTACGCAGCGGATGAAAGCTGGGGCCCTCGTATGGACGGTACGATGTATCGCCCCTGGTGGAGCTGGTATCCCAATACCCCTGAATACGGAACAGAAATTCCGCTGAGCCCACAACCGGACAACGTTCGCGATTTCTTTGATACTGGTATGACTTACAACAACTCTGTCGCCATCGAAGGAGGTACTGAGAAGACGACCTTCCGTCTTTCATACAAGAACGTGAACCAAACCGGTATCATTCCCAACAGCCAGGTTGTCCAGAATAATGTAGCCATTGCTGCTTCTCACGACGTAACTGACCGCTTGACGGTTTCTACTAACCTGAATATTTCCGGCAATAATGGTCTTGGCCGTCCAAAATACGGCTATGCTGGTGACAATGTGCTCGGGTCATTTAACCAGTGGTTCCAAAGACAATTGGACATGGACCGCCTACGCGATTACAAAAACGCCGACGGTACCTTCCGTTCCTGGAACATCCGTAGTACAACGGATACCCGGCCGCTGTACTGGGACAGCCCGTTCTTCAGCGTTTACGAAAACTACTCCACGGACTCACGGGATCGCTACTTCGGTAACGTCCGTGCTTCCTATAAGCTGACCGATCACTTCACCCTATCCGGTTCTCTTAACCGGGATCATTACACACAGCGTATTGAGGAAAGAACGGCTACTGGTGGTCTGGAGCTGGATTACTACTCCGAACAGGTCGCTACCGGAACGGAAGACAACTACGATCTGCGTTTGGACTACATCCAGAACTTCGGCGATTTCTCTCTTGATGCCAACGTGGGGGGGAACATTCGTAAGAATACTTACCACAATAACTACGGTGCAACCAGTGGTGGTCTGAATGCGCCTAACCTGTTCAACCTGTCGGCTTCCATTGACCGCCCGACGTTGACAAGCTACATTTCTGAGAAACGAGTGAACTCTATCTTCGGTGCTGCCAACCTTGGTTTCAAGGACTTCCTGTATATCGGCGGTACACTGCGGAACGACTGGTCTTCTTCTCTACCCTTGGACAACAACTCTTACCTGTACCCCTCACTGGGTGTAAGTGTGGTATTCTCAGA
>JAGQXH010000706.1 GCA_020436695.1 Lewinella sp.
CTGCTTTTGCTAAAAAAATACCCCTGATACGGGTAAAAAAATATACAGACTGGTTCTTTATACATCATATACAACCGCATTTTGAGGTCGAAGAACAGTACATCTTCCCTATTTTGGGAGAGCAGCATCCATTCGTAAAAAAAGCCCTGATGCAACACCGCCGGATAGCAAAACTATTCGTGGAGGAGGAACAGATTGAGCGATCGCTCAGTAGGCTCGAAGATGAACTGGCCGGCCATATCCGTTTTGAGGAACGGATGCTATTCAATGAGGTGCAAAAGGTGGCCTCCAGGCAGGAATTACGGCTAATCGCAGAAAAACATCCTTTTCATCATTTTGAAGAAAACACAAAGGATGTATTTTGGGACTAATGGAACCGAAAAATGATATATCTCTGGCAGAATTGTTCCCATGGGAATCAATTACCGGAAAAACAGAAGACCGGCTGCAATTTGAATACCTGGACCGGCGAGCCGCAGCCCGGATAGCCGCCCACCTGGGATTGGGGCTTATCGAAGCCATACCTTCAGATCAGACCAATGTCTGCCAGGCTAACTCGGAAGATGTCCGGCCGGAATACCGTACTGCTGTCACGGTCGGGGAAATATTTTATTACCTGTTAGCTGCCTGGGAAAACGAACCGGATAACCGAGATGCAGTCCGCTTACCTTCCGGGACCAAAGTTTTCTGGACCTTGGTGGAGCGGGGGCGTTACAAAAGGGATAGCAGCAGCCGGGTTTCGAAATGCTGACCATGCATCTGTAGGCTTATCTTTCTACAAATTCCGGACAATCCAGTCGTATGTCTTCATCCGCTAACTTGACCTGGAGCAGCCGGCAATAATGTCCTTCCCCTTCTTTTTGGTAAAACCGGCACCGGAAACACATACGTTGTACCGATAACATTCCTGCTTGGTTCATGCCGTAAATGATCCTACTCAGTGCGTTGAAGAGGGATCGTCGCTCCTCGAAAGGCAATTGGTTTAGAATAGATAACACAGGATCGGCAAAGTTCTCGGTTTGCTGCTTGATTTGCTCTCCCTTAGGTTTCAGAACAACGGAGTACGCCCGGCGATCCGTATCGGATACCCTTTTTTCGATCAGCTCTTTTTTCAATAGGACCCGTATGGCATCGCTGATCGTGGGTTTGGTCACCTGGAATTCTTTGGCCAGGTGACTGACGTTGCACAACTCTTCGTCGTGATAGCCGATAAAAATTAACAGTTGGATCTGGATCGGGCTCAATCCGATAACCTTAACGTGATCCCATAGCAAAGATCGAAATACCTCGGAGATCCGCTCCAGCGCCACTACGGTCTTGCGGTTGACATCACTGTGTTGAATGGCCGGATCGAAGATACTTTGTTTCATATCGTTGCTTCAGTTATTATATTAACGTAAGGTTTGACCTGAAAACCATCAGCTCGCCAGGATAGCGTCCGGAACTCAAGGGGCTGAAGGACCCCGTACCATAGGTCGGGGTGGTTTCATGGCCTCATTGATGAGGGATCAATGAAACAATGGGACAATGAAGCCTTCATCGCTTGATTTAATAGCAAGACGTTCAATCGTTTAGTACTAGTCTTCGATCGTACCTCACGTGATATTACACACCCCTTCGACGTTTTGTCGGGCTGGGTGTGCCGAATCTTCTATACCAGGATTCACCGGGTTTTCTCTACTTGGGTCGGGAAAACCAGATGTTCAACAGAGTAAATCCTGGTCATCCCCAAAATCTAACGGATCTTGGTATGAATTGCCCGCAGGACGTTTTCCTGCGAGCAAAGTTAGCATTCCTAACTATCAAAATGAAAAAATTATCCGCAACCGTCCATTTCTATAATGAAGAAACCCCTGGTTGCTATGGATGCCTCCCATTCGGGGCGAAGTGCTTCCAAATGGCAGAGCCGGCATTCCTTTGCAGATAGCGGCTGCCCTTCCTGATCCTTGGTCTTCAGATACTGCCTGCCAAATGCGTAGATCTTCTCCGGGTCGGTGATCTCTGCCGGAGCTACGATATCAAAGTGCATTAGACTACCCTCTTTTTTGGTTACGTAGGTATCCCAAACGTTTACTTTTTTAATCATGTTGATTTGATTGTTAAATGATTAATTCATTTTACCTGAAAGGGCAGGCTCAGATCGCCTGATGCTACCGAAAATACCTGATAAACACCCAACATCGGTTTCTTAGGATCAGAAGTATTGACGTACATTAGCGCCGTTACGCCGTCAAACCTGAAATCGGTTGCTCCCCGGATGCGGTACAAGGGAACAACACATCTGATCTCGTGTCCGCCTGAAACTACCGGATACCCCGGGCTGTCCATGTACATCGGCATGCCCGGATTGGTGGGAGGCAAAGTACTGGCTTTAGTAGTTGCCTTCACTGCCAATCCTCCCGGTACGGCTTTGTTTTCCTCCAGCACGACCCAATGCGGGTGCCAGATCAGACCGTCATTGTCGTAAACGGCATCCCGGTTCTCATCCCAGAGCGGGGTGTCGTCAAAGTCGGGGTGAGAGGTCAGGGCCAGGGCCAGTATGCCGCTCGTCTGATCGAATCCGACAGCTGTGGGTGAAAGCGTAGTAGGGAATACATAACCTAAGACCGGAGCACCGTCCAACTGCCCTTTGGGTTCAGGTACAGAATCTCCGGCTATCCCCTTAACCGAGATCGAAAATATCAACTGCTCTGATCTTGTGTCTTTCCTGACCTTTACGTTCTTAATCGCAAAATCCTGGCTATGGGTCACACCCGTTAGCAAAGACAACAGACTTACAAATAGGATCTTTTTCATGGTGGTGAAAAGTTTTATTATTAAAATTAGGATTCCTAACTATTGTCGGTAAATATTTACCTGTACAGGAAGGGTCGATGGGTACAAATATAGATAGGAATCCTAACTAAATCAAGTTAAGGACGAAGTTTTTCAATTGTGTTGTCAAAACCTGCGACTTTAAGCTACTTGATCATCAACCAACCATGACTGCCCGCCACAGCACCGGCAGTAGTAAACAGACTCAGCATTAAAAGTATCCAGTGTGCCCTTTGCATTATTCTGAAAGTCCTTTCGGGATTACGCTCCGCATACTTCCCAAATACTCTGTGTAGTACCAAGGGTTCTAACACGTAAAGGATCAGGCTGAAAATGATCCAGACCACCGTCATGGCATGCACCCACCAGAATCGATAATCGAAGTACCGGTATAGCCACACCTCCGATCCATAAGATAACGGCCAGTACATGCAGGACGCGCGCTAATGTGAAATATTCCATGATTTTTAAAAATCCTTTCTATTGGCAATGCGCCGCATGCTCAGGCCAGGTACCAGTATCCACATCAACAGTCCCAATACAGAAAGGCCGATACCCAACCAGGCGCCAAAGAATTTTTGGAAAACAGCTCCGGTATATCCCATCAAAACCGATATGTCCAGCTTGAGCAATACCAGTATTCTCGACAGGTCGATGGGATTGAGAACAGATAGCCCCAGAGATAGCCCCTCCAGCGGATAATCCCGAAAATACAGCAGCAGTAAAAGGAACAGGCCGTCATAGATCACTGCAAAAAACAGCCAGACCAGGATAGCGATGCCAAACCCCTTAATCTTGTTGTCATGGCTTAAGGCGATCCAGAAGGCCAGGCCTGCGAAAATAAACGAAAGCAGCACCCCATTGCCGATGAGAGTAAAGAAGTTCCATATCTCGGCTGATCTCAGCAAACCATAAGCGAGGAAGGGCAGGCCGATCCCCAGCAGGAGGCTCAGTGACAGAGAGATAGCTACTCCCAAGTATTGCCCTATGAAAATATCGGTACGCCGAATGGGTTGGGCCAGCAAGAGTTCCACGAATTCCCGGGAATTGTAGTAATACATGATTCCAAACATGGTGGCAATGAGCGGACACAGGATCAGGATGACATTCATCAGGCTGATCACTACTTTGGACACCTCACCGCTGAGCGCCAGCAGTGCGCCGGTAAAGAGCAGATAAAAGCCGAAATAGAAGTACGTCCAGCGGCTGCGGGAGAGATCGTAGAGGGTGTATTTTAGTATTTTATGCATGGCTAATTGATACTTTGATGTGATTTTGCGAACCGCGCAAAAATCATCCCGCATAAAGCCCGGTGGGCTGAAATCGGGGTTGTGAGGCTAAGATTTGGTGATGTTGGGGACTTAAGGTATCTGGCGTCTGAATTGCAGAGCCGTTCAGGATAGTGGCAATGGCCTGTTCCACACTGGATCCTCCATAGGTTTCCTTAAGCATTTGCAGACTGCCCCGGAAATAGATCCGGCCTTCCAGCAGAAACACGATCTCGTCGGCTATTTCCTCTACAAAACTCATGATGTGAGTAGTAATGAGGATGATCTTACCCTTTTGCTTTTCCCGTTGGATGAGAGCCCGCAACTGGATCATCGCTACTGGGTCCAGGCCGGAGG
>JAGQXH010000707.1 GCA_020436695.1 Lewinella sp.
GTATCCAGCTCGATACCCAAAGAAGGGCGCAGCCCGCTGTAACCCATCCCTTCTCCCGGCCTTCCCGTCATCATGGCGTAGGGATGGAAAATAAAGACCATACCGTCGGCTCCATCCCGGTCTTTACAGCCCAGCATCAGATTGAGCTCCATTTCAAACGGCATGTTCAGGTCGATGGCATCCCGGTACCAGATGGAACCTCCGGCCCAATCCACAGCTTCGGTAAGGCGAAAACAGTTATCGCCGCTCACGTAAGCATCGCCGCTCAATCGAAAATTTGCCATATCTTCAGCGGAAAGGCGGGTTTGGGCAAAGCTCCTGGGCAGGTGGATGATCTGTGAGATCAACAGGACAAGGAGAAAAGGGTAAAAACGGATCATAGTTCCTGGTTTTTCTTAGTTGAGGTGTTTTTTGATGTCATGCGTTAATCACAGGGATTATTTCATCCGTTCGGTCCCTATCCAATCCGTCTTTATTGCATCACCTGTGCGTCGACTACCGGTTGCAGGATCTTCCATACATTATTAGCAACGATCTTTTGTCCTTCTGTATTGGGGTGGATCCCATCCGGCTGATTGAGATCCGGTATACCGGCTACTCCCTCAAGTAAAAATGGGATCAGCGGAAGATCGTTTTCTCCGGCCAGGCGGGTATACACCTGGCGAAAAGCGGTGGTGTACTCCTTTCCCATATTCGGCGGAGCTTCCATACCCGCCAGAATGATCTTTGTTTCCGGCGCCTTGGTCTTAACCTTATCGATAATAGATTGCAGGTTACGGTAAGTCGACTCCGGGTCAATCCCCCGAAGGCCATCATTGCCTCCCAGTTCCAGAACAAATACATCCACGATCTGTTGCAGGATCCAGTCGACCCGTTCGTTACCACCGGCACTGGTCTCTCCACTCAATCCGGCATTCACCACCTGATAATGATAATTAGCTTCGTCCAGCCTGGTCTGTATAAGCGCCGGGAAACCCTCAGCCGGGTCCAGCCCGTAAGCAGCGGTCAGGCTGTTTCCGAAAAATACGATTTTCCCGGGCTTAACCGTTTCTCCAGCCTCAGCTTCAGTGACCGGCTGTTCTTCCGTCATCGCATTTTCTCCCGTAGAATTATTGCAGGAGAAAAGCATAAAAACCCCCAAAAGCAGCAAAAAAAAATCAGATTTCACCAGCATATCTTTATAAATTAAAAAAAAACCAATATCTTTGAAAAGCATAGGTTAGAATATCAAGCAAGATTGTTACGCAAAAGACATAATTTCACACAATACGCATAGGAAGCCAATACTATAGAGACTTATTACTCAGGGCTGTCATATCCTGCCGGTTTATTGCGCTAATCCCCTCCAAATTAATGAATCTTCCCGGCTTTAGACGGTCCTTATTGTGCTTTTAGTAAACCTCGCTTTTCACGATAAGACAACACAACACCAAGGCTGAACTACACTTAGGTTACCCATTGTTTATTCATTCAGCTATTTGTTACAATTGTCATGGAACCGTTAAAAAAAATGAAAATCATCCTGGTTGAGGACAGTATCAGCGATGTTAAACTAACGCAATACGCCCTTGATCAGTTGACTCCTGCTCCCGAATTACTGCATTTCTATGCCGGAGAAGATCTCTTCCTTTTCCTCGATCAGTCATCCCAAAACAATTTTTCGCTCATCCTTTTAGACCTCAACCTGCCTAAAATGAGCGGGTTGGAGATCCTGCAGGGATTGCGCCGCCGACACGACATGTCCAGACTGCCGGTTGTCATCTTCAGCAGTTCCAAAAAAGAGACCGATGTACTATCCTGTTATGAAAATGGCGCCAATGCTTATGTTCAAAAGCCACTAACGCTGGACGACTTTGACCGGGCGATGGAAGCGATCGTCAATTTCTGGAGTCATGCCAATCTGGCACCAAATCTGGTAAGAGCTTGAATTAGAAGTGAGGAGTGAGAGGATGAGGTAGTGAGGAAGTGAAAGCGGACTTACTCACTAGCTCACTTCCCCACTAACTCACCTCCTGAAATCAGTCTGCCACCTCAGGCATTTCCAGTAATTTGAAGAACTGATCCATTTTGGGAGTAATGATGATCTCCGTACGCCGGTTGATGCTGCGACCTTCGGAGTTGGTGTTAGGCGCTTTCGGCACATATTCCGACCGGCCGGCCGCCGTCAACCGTTCAGGATTTACGTAGTAATCCTCCTGTAATTTTCTGACTACAGAGGTAGCCCGTTTTACACTGAGATCCCAGTTGTCTTCCAGACAGGAGTTGTTGATAGGCACATCATCGGTGTGGCCTTCTACCAGGACATTCAAATCATCGTGATCATTGATCACCGAGGCAAGTTTGGCCAGCACTTCTTCCGCAGCACTGGTGATGCGGGAGCTCCCCGAACGGAACAGCAGCTTATCGGAAATAGAAACATACACCACACCGCCTTTGACCTCAATCTGTACATCCTCATCGTTGATGTTGCTGAGGGAACGTTTGAGGTTCATGACCAGGGCCAGGTTCAGTGAATCCTTTGACTGGATCTTGGAGGTCAGGTCTTGTATGAAAGAATACTGCTGCGAGATATTCTCCAGCGAACGCTGAATACTTTCCGCGCCTGATTTATTGACAATGGACAGGTCGGCCATGCGATCGAGCAGACTGGCATTGGTGGTCTGCATATGTTTGATCTGCTCTTCTAATTGCTGAACCTGTTCGGTTTTCAAAGCTACTTCGGTTTCCAGGGCCTTAACTTTTTTGCCTTTACAGGCAGTAGTCCCCAGCACCAATAGCAGCAGATAAAAAATGATCTGTTTTTTCATAAGTATGCAAACTCTGGTTCGGGGTATAAAACTTCTCTAACTGTAGTTTTAGTGTATGAATATGTTAAAAAAATCATTTGTTGCGCAATCCCCTTAATATATAAATTTTTGATTTTCAAAAACAAAACAATAAATACAATGGATTGCGGTGCTGTGGGATTATTTGATGTTATGATGTTGTAATGCTGTGATGTTATGATGTGAGTAATGATCTGCAAATATTCAGGTTACAGGTATCTGTTGATGATTATCCTAGGATCACACCATCCCAGAATTACAGCATCAAAAAATCATCACTCGCTCTTGATGGAATGTACCGGATTCATCAGTGCCGCCCGTAACGCCTGATAACTGACGGTCAGCATGGTGATAACCAGGGCAAGTAGCCCTACCAGCGCAAAAACCCACCACGACAGATCAGTGCGGTATGCATAATCCGTTAACCAGCTTTTCATGAAGAAATAAGCAAGCGGGGCAGCCAACAGACAGGAAATCAGGACCAGTAGAATAAAATCTTTGGAAAGTAATTGCCAGAGATTCACGACGGAAGCTCCGAGTACCTTACGTATGCCAATCTCTTTCGTGCGCTGCTCTGCCATATAAGACGCCAGACCGAACAGACCGAGACAGGAAATGAAAACCGCCAATACGGCAAAAAAAGTCGCTAATTTCCCGACCCGTTCTTCATTTTGGAATTTCCGGGCGTATTCTTCATCGGCAAAATGGTACTCAAACGGATTGAGCGGATCGTATTTATTAAAGATCGTTTCAATTGCTACCAAAGCCTCTCTTGGCCGGCTTTCCGGCTTGAGCTTAATATTGATCTGATTGAGCCAGGTTTCGTGCAGCATAAAGATCGTTTGCCGTACCGGCTGATAGGGTGACTGAGTCACCAGATTTTTGACTACTCCGACGATTGGATGCTGGTCACCTCCCCGTTCCATGGTCTTCCCTACAGGATTTTCCAGCCCCATATATTCCACCGCCGCTTCATTCAGAATGAATGCGATGGAATCAGTGGCGAAATCCCGGGAAAAATCCCGCCCTTCGATGATCTCCCAGTCGACCATATCTCCAAACTCATAAGTAACCCGGAGACTGGTGAAATCATTGCTCAAAGTAGGATCCATGCCCTCCCAGGTAAAGCCGCCGTTGGTCACCCCGGTGGAAGTGACCGGCGAATCAGTCCCCGCCATTTCCTCTACATAGCCGGTGTTCAGCAGATCGGTACGTAGCGCCTGATAATGGGTAATGATCTCTTTTGACTTGATCGGCACCCGGAGCAGATTGTCGCGATTATAACCGATGGGGCGATCCTTGGCATGCTCGATCTGCCGAAAGATAAAGATCGTACAGATGATCAGACTGATGGACACGGTAAATTGTATCACCACCAGCACTTTCCGCGGTACGGCTGAGAACCGACCGGCACGAAAGGTCCCCTTAAGCACCTTCACCGGCTTAAAAGCCGATAGATAGAACGATGGATAACTCCCGGCAATAAAAGCGGTAAAGAAAGTAAAACCCAATCCAGCCAGCCAGAACCAGGGGCTACTCCAGGGCATTCCAATCTCTTTTCCCGCGATCATATTGAATTGCGGTAGGAGTAAAAATGCCAGT
>JAGQXH010000708.1 GCA_020436695.1 Lewinella sp.
TTATACTTTTTCAAAAAGAAAATATAAAAAAAAAAAAAAGACCGATCCTTTCGGATCGGCCAGTAACATGGTTATTCGGAGTTACACATTATTATTAGGAGTGAGGAATGAGCTGGTGAGGAGTCAGTTTCCATTGCACTATTCCTCCTCAGCAGCATTAGATCAGTTTTCTGGTGTTTGAGATCTTGTCTTTAACAACAGGCTTCATTTGTTCGGCGGCGGTCAGGATCAGATCCGCATCCGTCGGAAACGGCATGGGACGGTTACCGATCCGGAGACGGCTTTCTTTACTCAGGGCTCGTTCGTCGCCCTGGAAAGTGGAAGCGTAATTCTCAAAAACAGCTTCTACGCCCAGCGGCTGGCTATCTACCAGAGAATGGGTATGCAGGTCGATCAGTTCCAGACGGCCGCTGATGTTGGCCACTTTGCTCTGGTATACTTCCAGCACCCGTGCCTTTACCCATAGCTTTCTGGGAACTTTGATATCATTTCCCAGTGTATCTTTTGCGACATTACCATTCTTATCAAGCACATATTCAAAGCCATCCTCGATCTGTTTGGTATCCTCGTATTGGCGTTCGCGAACGATCTCCGGGCTCAGGTCGATATTAGTCAGTCGCATTACCGCCTGATAATCGTAATCGATCCGGGAGTCACGTTTGGTATGATAGACCCGCCATTTACTATCCAGATCGCGCACCCCAAAACGGGTGATCTCTTCTTCAAAACCGAGCGGAAGGATCACCGGGGCCTGGTTTTCCACCGCTACCAGAATATATGAAGTCCCCAGCTCCAGAGCCGTATTCATCAGATCTTCCCGATCCCGATAAGTGCGGTAATATTTGCTGATCTTATCCAGATCATCGTAGGCCGTACGTGCCGCAAGACGATCACCGTTCCGTCCTCTCTCAATCATTTCCAAAGCATGATCATACAGGAAGGCAGCCGCTTTCTCCCGACTCTCTCGCTCCAGACCCTCTACCCGTACAAATTGAAAATTAGCCTTAATTCCCTCTTTGTCGATCAGCGGAAGCAACGGACTAATCGCCTCCTGCCGCCGGCTGATCTTGCGGTAGATATCGTTGATCTTTTCCCAGTTGGCATCGTCGCCGTACGCTTTAAGCCGTTCGGCAGCCTGCATATCCCGCTGGGTCACCTCAGTGAAAGCCTCTTCCAGAGCCTCTACGTATTTCGTCTTCTTATTTTTCTTACCGGCCAGCTTGCGAATAGCCAAGTCGATGGCCTGATCGTAATTTCCGGTTTCCACGAGTTTCTCAGGGGAAGCACAGGAAGTGATCAACAGTATGTTCGCCAAAAATACAAGTACCGTAAGTTTCATTCTTGGAGCAGTCATAACCTCTGAATTTTGCATTAGGTGTATGAAGCACAAGTTAAAACAACGGTTTACGGTACGCCACTAAGAAGACGTTAAGCACGGTACCGGCTTGGTTAAAAGAAAGTCAAAAAGCTTTTGATTAGTTATAAATGTTAACACTTTGAGCATTACTCCGGCAGATCGACCGGATCGAAACTGGTAAAGGCACTTTCGGGTACTTCCTCAAAGACGGCGATATCGGTTAGCGCCCGCTCGCCCCGGCCACCCGACAGCATAATGGAACCGTACTCCTTATAATCGGTCCAGGGCAATGAAAACCTCGGTTCCGCATCTGCTGCATTGCCGAAATATTCCCACTGCGTTACGAGCTTGCTGCCCGGATCGACGTACACCAGGTATTTGTTATTCGGCGTATTACCGACCTCTTTAAAGGTGAGTTGCAACACTTCCGCCATTTCACCGGCTTTAGTGGTGTCCTGCCCCATGTACTTTAGGGTAACACCGGAATCTTTGAGTTTAAAAGGCATCACCAGCCAGTAAGAGTCGTTGATCCACATACCCATACCCCTTTCACCGTATTTTGCCAGGGTATCCGCGCTGGTCTGCTCTTTCCCATACATTTTTATACGACTTTCTCCACTTGCGATGTCCACCAGATAAACAGAACTGTCCCGAATCGATTCCACTCTGGCTTTCTTGCCCAATTTATCCCAAAGCAGGGTACGCGCACCGAAAAAGTTCCAGTACAGATATCGGGTATCATCCCAGTTTTTGCGACCTCCTATGGCCAGCATCACTGAGTCGGCCAGAGCGATGGCCTGGGGATCAGAATCGGTCAGGTCAAAACCTTCGGCCGGTGGATTGGCGGAATCAGCCCCGGCATCCGCATCGTCCAGGTTATTTCCGCAGGAGAACAGGCACACACAGGCGCCCAAAAAGAGTAGGTGTCGAAACAGCATATGATTTCATTTTGTGAGTGAGTCGGTTAAAGATAAACATATTCATGCTGCGCTAATAACAAACACCTGCCCCTTTCTACAAGAGGCAGGTGTTCCTGTTATGCCATCAGTTTGTAGGGAGGTAAACCCGATCAGGCGGGATCTTTACCACCATTCAGGAAATCCTGATATTCCTTCAGTTCATCCCACTTACCTGCGGCTGCCAGTTCGGCCTGTTTCGGCCAGGTAGTCGGATCGGCCAGACGGTAACGCTCGCCCGCATCGCCGAGGATCTCCTTAAGGCGATCCACGGAAGTAGCGGCCAGATCGGCCCAGGTTTTGATGCCGGCGTCATGGAGCAGGCCTTCAATTTTCGGCCCGATGCCTTCCACGATCTTCAGATCATTCGGATCGGAAGAATAGCCCAGTTTTTTGGCGATCAGTTTTTCCAGTTTGGAATCGCTTTCAAAATCGCCCGTATTCTCTCTTCCTGCATCCAGGAATTTCTGATAGTGGATCAGTTCATCCCACTTGCCTTCAGCCGCCAGTTTGGCCTGCTCCGGCCAGGATTTAGGGTCGTGGATGCGGTAACGGGGACCGGCTTCATCCAGTACTTTCTTCAGGTCATCGTAATCAGCTACGGCCAAAGCAGTCCAGGAAGTGTAACCTGCATTTTTCAGCAACTGCTCGATCTTAGGTCCGATACCTTCTATGATCTGCAGGTTGTCCTGCCCGACCAGCGCGACATAATCTTTTGTTCCGCCACCACTGCCCCCGGCAAACCCAAGTGGAACAGCAGCAACATTTTTGGAAGCTTCTTCTGCCCGGCTCAGCTTGGCACTCAAAGCCGCCTTATCGGCTTCACAATGGTTAAGTGAGGCCCGCAGTGAAGTATTTGATTTATCCAGTTCATCGAACTTATATTGAAGCTCCCGGTATTTAGCTTCCCAGTCCGTGATACCGGCGTGTAATTTCTTAGCTTCAGCTTCGGCTTCCGCCACTCGGTCACAGCAGGGCTTATATTGTGCTCTCCCGATCATATAACCTAAAAAGCCAGAAAGCAGAGAAGCCAGCAGCCACAACAACCAGCAGGGCAAGCCCCAAAGTGTATCCAGAAATATGATATCAAATTGCATTTTTTGAGAATTTTAAATTGGCGTAAAAGAATGAACCATCCCCGGTCTTATCGGATACGAAAGCTCACCCATTTAATTTTGGATCAAAAAGATCTCAACCCGACGATTATCATGACGACCTTCTTCGGTATCATTACCGGCAACCGGCTGTGTCTCACCTTTAGCTTCGGTGATGATCTGATCCCGGCTAACGCCCTTGTTCCGCAGAATATCGCGGATCTGCTTGGCCCTGCGGTCAGAAAGCACCACATTCGAATCATCCCCTCCGACATTATCTGTGTGGCCGACCAGACGCACTTTTTCTCCACTCTGCTTTAAGTGTGCAGCAAGTTTGTCAAGATATTCATCCACACTCGGGTCATAGTCTTTTTCCGTGGAATTGAATGGAAAACGAATGATCTTACGGTCGTCGAGTTCTTCTACGGTAGCCGCCGCCTTTTCCTCCATTTGGATCCAGTCGAATTCAACCGCCTCGAAGTAGCCTTCCCGCACACCTTCCTTTTCTGCTACCAGACGAGAACGGAGATTCACCCGGTCATCGGGCAGATCCGGTGCGACAAGATCTTTGGTGAACGCAGCCCGGGCAAGCCCCATGTTCTCAAAATCAGCCGGCTTTTCCTCGCCTTCGTAATAGAGCCCGGTGATCTCCAGTACATTATTGTCGCTCTGACCGGCCAGAATACCGCTCTTGCGATCGGCGAAGCCCTCATTGGTGCTCGGTGTGGCAATACTCCATTCAAAATCAATGGGGTACCGTGCCGACATTGCAGCTTCCGGCGTAGCATCTGCCATTGTTGTTGTATCCCCCCGATCTTCGACGACTCCCATCGTGTCTTCTGCTGCCATATCGTCCGTGCAGCATTTTTTCAAACACATGGGATATGCCAATATGGTCCAGATCAACCACAACACCAACCACAATATTGCATTTCTTGGTGCAGACATATATCTGTATTGTTTGTTATATGAAAATAAAAGAAGTTACTC
>JAGQXH010000709.1 GCA_020436695.1 Lewinella sp.
CTCAACAATAATTCCCCATGATCTTACCATTTACGCTTGTAATGTAATCCAGCCGGATCTCCAGACCGGAATCGAGCAACAGGTACTCGGCCCGGTCGCGGATGAAGAAGTCCTTGATCTTTCCCTGAACTTCGATCTGCTTGCCGGATTCATCGGCAAACCGGATCACAGCAGTCTGCCGGAGCGTAGCCAGGGCTTCCAATTCATCGTAAAAGGAGCAACTGATGGGAACGTACGATCTTTCAGACATGGCATTGATTTTTGATCTTGACTATATTCTCAACAAAATTGTATGACAAATTAAAAACCTAAAATTGGTTCATTTATTTCCGTCAAACTACTAAAGAACGATTCGATGTCCCATTGTTTCATTGTTCCACTGCCGTAATGTCAATGCAACAATGAAGCAATGGAACACAAACAACATCATCTAATTTACTTGACAGTGTATTGGCATACTTTTTCTTCATAACATTACAAAAGGGAAGCCAGTTGACTTCCAAGTACCTAATACCCAGCACCTCCAACCAAATAAACCTCAAAGAACTATTTTCTATTTCAAATAATATACCTACCTTTGCACCCGCTTTTTACGAAAGCGAAATTTTATTACCATTAATTCATGTCTGATCATTTATGAAAAATTACGAAATTACGTTCATCGTCGATCCGGTGCTGTCGGGCGATGAGATCAAAGCGACAGCTCAGACATACGTCGATCAATTGCAGGAAGCAAAAGCTACGATCGTGCATGTAGATGAGATGGGCCTGCGCCAGCTGGCTTACCCCATCAACAAACGCAGCTCGGGCATTTACTACACCGTTGAATTCACTATTGAAGACGGTGCTTTTGTCGACAAACTGGAGCTGGCCCTACGCCGTGACGAGCGCATCATGCGCTTTTTGACTGTCCGTCTGGACAAATACGGAGTAAAGTACAACGAAGACAAACGCAAAGGTCTGATCGGTAAGGTTAAGAAGAAGGCCAAAAAACAGCAGCCGGATGACCGCCGTGGCGGCAAACCCGCTGGTAAAGGCGGCCGTTCTGATAATCGCGACAACCGTGATAATCGCGATAACCGCGACAATCGTGACAACCGAGATCAGAGAAGACCCGAGCCGAAAAAGCAGGAACCTGCTAAAAAGGCTCCGACTGCCGTTGCTGACGAGGAAGAGTAAACCTCCGTATTGTTTTAACCGTCAAAAAAGAAAATCATGGCTTCAAGAGACGATATTAAATTTTTATCCAATCCTAAGATCGGTCAGAAGCGCAAGAAATACTGCCGCTTTCGCCGCTATGGTATCAAGCATATCGATTACAAGGATCCCGATTTCCTGCTGCAATTCGTCAATGAGCAGGGTAAGATCCTGCCCCGCCGTATTACCGGCAACTCACTAAAGTATCAGCGTAAAGTAGCCACGGCGATCAAGAGAGCCCGCCACCTGGCCCTGTTACCTTACGTAACGGACCTGCTGAAGTAATTTTTTAACGGTTTACGGTAAACAGTAAACGGTAAACGGTTAGCGACCAGCTCTTGACAAAGTTGATCTCGCTCACTGCCTACCGTCCACCGTTTACCTTCCAATAATCTTTTTGCTATGGAAATCATATTGCTCCAAGATGTCGATAAAGTTGGCGAAAAGCACGAGGTGGTCAAAGTGAAGGATGGGTACGGACGCAACTACCTGATCCCGCAGGGACTAGCTCTGATCGCCAATAAAACCAATCGCAACCGCCTGGATGAAATGAAACGCCAGGAGGAAGCCCGCGAAATGAAGAAGTACGATGACTATAAAGCCATCGCTGATGCACTGGTTGATAAAGTGATCAAGATCGGCGCCAAGGCCGGTACCAGCGGCAAGATCTTCGGTAGTGTCACCAGTATTCAGATCTCCAATGCCTTGAAAGAGCAGTTCGATCTGGACGTAGATCGCCGGAAAGTACACCTGCCGGAAGAAGTAAAAGAACTGGGTACTTATACCCTGGTGTTGAACCTGCACACGCAGGTGAAGCCGGAAGTGAAGTTTGAGGTAGTAGCTGAATAAGCACGGCACACAGACAACGGTAAACGGTAACGGCCCACAGAATAAGAAGTGTTTGTAGAGAAAAGAAAATAGCCGTTCCGGTTATTGTTGCTTAATGAAACATGCCGGTGGGCAGTTTGTCTGCCGAAGCAAATAGAATGATCCCGGGTTTTTCCAAACGGAAAGATCCGGGATTTTTTATTTTAGACATGCCATCAAGCGATATGACTTTACACTCGTTCTATCTGATATTTCTGGCTCATTAGTGTTTAATACCAAAAAATTATACTCATCCAAGGTGCCTCAACATTCCGGTTGGTTTCCACGTTCTATAACCGAATTTATCCAATCGACTATGCTCAGACCCTCTATTCTTTTATTAGGCATGCAACTGCTGATCTGTTTGTTATCCTGTCGTTCTCTACCGCAGGGGGCCTTCGCTGAATCTCCGCCGCCGCCGGCACCGGATTATAGTGATCCCAAAAGCTGGGCGGCGCTGCCCGGCCGGGAGGACATGGCGGATGTACTGCCCGCCGATAGTTTGGAAGATCACCAGAAGGGAGCCAAAATCGACGTCTTCTTCCTCCATCCCACCTCCTATACCGGCAAGCGCGGTGATCGTCACTGGAATGCCGCCGTCGGCAACGAAAAGGTTAATGAGCGAACCGACGAAGGGGCCATCCGCTTTCAGGCTTCCATCTTCAATGGCGTGGGGCGGGTGTATGCACCGCGCTACCGGCAGGGGCATTTACACCTGTATTTCACCAGAGATACGGTTTCGGCCCGCAAGGCGCTGGACCTGGCTTATTCGGATGTACGCCGGGCATTCGAATATTATCTGGAACACTACAACAATGGTCGCCCGTTGATCATCGCCGCCCACAGTCAGGGCACTAATCATGCAGAACGACTGCTCAAAGAATTTTTTGACGGTACGGATCGACAGGATCAGTTGGTAGCCGCGTATCTGGTGGGCATGCCGATAGAAAAGGGGACTTTTACGGAGATTCCGGCTTGTGTATCTGCAGATCAAACCGGTTGTTATGTAAGCTGGCGTACTTTCAAACGGGGTTACGAGCCGGATCATATACCACACGGTGACACAATACTTACCACTAATCCATTGCTGTGGACAACGCAAGAGACATATGCACCCCAGGGCCTGAATGAAGGCGCTGTGCTCAATCCATTTTACAGGATCTACCCGGAGGCCAGCGATGCGCAGGTATATAAAGGCATCTTATGGGCCAGCAAGCCTCGTTTTCGGGGTAGTTTCTTTCTCTGGGGAAAAAACTATCATATCGGCGATTACAACATTTACTACATGAACATCCGTGAGAATGCCCGGGAACGGGCGGATCAATATCTCAACCGGTGAGAATGCCTCTTTCTATGAAAAGATATACTGTTTTTCTATTGCTGTTTTTTCTTTTATTCCTCGGTTGTAGCAACGAGGAGGAAGAACAGGTCATGGTTGGCGTTTTTCAACAATATCAGGCCGCTCTGTCGGAAGAAGATCCCGGAAAAATACTGAATTGTATTGATAGTAACTCACGCCAATATTTGCTTGCCCAACTCGAATTACTCCGCAGGGAAGACAGAAAAGCTGTGCAGGAATACGTCACCAAGAGTCCGCATCCCGTGCTGAACGTAGAGATGATCGCTCGTGCCCTCAATTATTATCAACCGGAACAGATCGACACGATCTCTTTCGACAACTTCCTGCATTTCGATCTCGGCTATTGGATCGAGCTGGAAAAACCGGTCATGGAAGGCTATACCTTCAGAGAAAAACTGTTGGTGAATGACCGGAAGGGGATCTTAAAATTTGCCAGACTAATGGCTGACGGCCGGTATATGGTGGCCGATATGGAATTTCTGAAAGAAAATGGGACCTGGAAACTCAATTTGATGGAACGACTGGATGTTCAGGAGATCAATGCCCGCACGATACTGAAGACGATGGATCGGAATATCTGGAAGTATGTGGCGGAGACACTGGATAAGTATTATTGATGAATGTTAGGTTCATAGACAGAATAAGTGTAGCAGTGATCGATCTACATAAAAGATGATTGGGTTAATGGCTAAATCGTACCTTACGGTACGAAAGAAAAATGTACCTAAAAAAGTGAAAAGGTAATAAATTTAAGAATCAGCGTAGGGCAAAGGCCGAGGCTTTATTAACCTTCGAGGTTGTGAGCCATGTTGTCCTTCCCCTATGCTATTCTACCTTGCAAATCCGGACAGTTCAATAGGCCAAGAGCCAGCGTACGATGATGCCATTGCAAGGATATCATTAAAACCTGATCACAATGACAAAATTGCCAATTGGAATTGACATTAGCAAAGACACTTTAGACTATTCTG
>JAGQXH010000070.1 GCA_020436695.1 Lewinella sp.
TCCCGATTATCTTCTAACGAACTCAGGCGCCAAAGCCCGCGACTTGTTGCCAGCCAGAAATGCTTCCCATCATATTGCACATCATTGATCCGCTGGAGATCTATATTATTACCGAGCGAAAGCTCAGTCAACTTGTTTTGATCCTGATCAAGTATCGACAAACCAAGTGTAGTCCCCACCAGTACTTTATTTCCAATCGGAAGGATCACATTTACCGACTGACAGGGATAGTGCCGAAACCCGCTCCTGTTTTTTACAGTCACCCCCTGCACCGAACCGATGTATAAGGTATCGGATGCAACAGCCAAAGCATTAATGTAATTGGAACTCAGTCCATCCTGATCCGTCCAGGTCTTAAACTGCATACCGTCAAAACGGCAAATACCCCCTCCTTGTGTTCCCATCCATAAATACCCCAGTTCGTCCTGTACCACATCGTACACCTGCGACTGCGGCAGACCATCCGTGAGCGTGTAAGCCCGCAGTTGACTGCTCTGCGCCCAAAGCCTGGGAGCCTGGATCAACAGGAGTGTAAAAATGAGGATCGATCGATACCAGTTCACCATATTAGCGTTTAGCAAACAAAGCCGGATCATGAATATCCGGATAGGAAAATTCCGTGGGGTCTTCTGGCTGCATGATGGGTTGCAGAATACACACGACGGTGGTCTTGGCCAGGATAGTCAACTGAAGCCCATCCGTTTTGGTCCTCCACCTGAATTTTTCCAAAGGAATTTTAAAAGTATACAAAACGCGGGTAATTTCATCCTGCTCTACCACCCAATCCATGATCTCTTCCGCATTTTTTAGTTGTGGCATATCCGAGGGGTCGGCAAAATCGAACGTCCACTCTACTGGTATATTGAACCGGTAATAAGAAATCTGTCCCGGGAAAACGGGGGCATGGGTTTTCATGGCTTCCCGCCAGTTGATATCCACATCCGGATATTTACCGGCCAATTCCTGAGCTAAGGCAGCAGGCCCCGGTGAATGAGCTGTCGGATACTGTACGTAATAGACCCTGGATAAGTAATGCCCAGCAGCCCCTTCACTAAAGATGCTGTACCAGGGAGAAGCAAATACCTGTGGAGGTGCTTTTGCAGTAAGCGCGAATTTCAGCTGTTCTATCAATTCTATATTGTTACCGAGGCCACAGGCGTGAAAGATCACTTTTGTACGTCCGGAAATACCCTTTTTCAGAGTAGGAAGTTCGCCATCGGCCTGTGCTGACCGAATGGCGTCTTCTGTAATGCGCGCGCCCAGGGGCGAAATTTTCAGTGACATTCCCCGCCAGGGGTTACTGTGGCTTACAATATGGATCTCGGCAAAAGCCGCAGTGTCTTTTCGATCATTCAGCCAGTCAACGATCTCCGCCAGGGAATAGAGACTATCCACAATGGGATAGCCGGCAGACTGGAAGTAATTTCTGGCCTGATCGTAATACCGGTTATCTCCCTCATCAAAGCCGGCGATGAATACAATCCGTTGTTCGTTGCCAACCTCAATAATTTCCGGTGATCCGGCGCTAGTATTTTCTACCTCTGATGAACACCAAAATCCACTGATCATCAGCAAGATAATTAATAAGTTCATGTTGAAGCTTTTATTGAGAGAACATAGAGATCTCAGCAATTCTCGCTTTGACATAAAATTTCGATTGCTAAGCCCGAAAGGGATTGGTAAGCGGAATTTTATAGGCTTAGCAATCTCCAGCGAGCTTACCAATCCAGTTCTAAAGCGAGAATCGCCGTATTACAATGTCATTGTTCTAAAGTGATGGTCACCGTATCTGACAATTCCTGTCCTTTCACCGGCACGGTTACAAAATCCCGGTGTAGTTCCGTAGAGCGTTCCCACTGACCGTTGTTGTCGATCTCTACCCATTCGATACGTCCTTGCCGATTCAAATGCACCCGTATACTTCCGTATTTGAGCAGTAATCTTTGTGCCAGTTCCGAATAGTAAGTACGGAACCACATTTTCAAGTTGCGCGCTTCTACTTTTGACAGCCTATTTTGGTCGGACTGAAGCAGCAGGGTGTAGCTTTTGGTGAACTTCGTGGAAGCTTTAACCTCTGCTTCTGCGCCCACCGCATAATTACTCACTCCCTGTGGCATGGGTAAGGGCTGATTAACCAGTTTAGGTTTGCCTCCGGCATTCACTACTTCCTGATCTACTGCAACAAAAGAGGTAAAACGGGTCGCCAGATTATATTTCAACCCAAGATCGATCACCTCCTGTTTCACATTGGCGTTAAAGCGGAGATTGTAATCATCGAGGCGTTCGATCTTCTTTCTGGCCCACAGGTATTTAAGGGCCTTATTTGCCTTGCTCAGTGTGCCATCCACAACCGCAAAATCTTTGCGATAGTGGGTGTTTCCGGCATAAGCATTCACGACCAGTTTACCACGGGGTTCACCTTTCCACTTCCCGTGTACGATCACCGGCCGGGAAGACGTCACATCCGGAATACTGGCCGGTTCCACATCGTATATTTCGAAACCTTCGGTAGACAGTTTGATCTGGGTCAGCATAGGCGTGGCAATGTATGACTCGAATTTCCGGGCCACTTCCCTCGCTTCGTCCTCGCTGGTCGCTACGAATGCTTCGCTCTGCGCCACCATCGCCATCCCGTTGATCAGATAACGATTAACACTGGTGCCGATGCCGAAACTGTATACACTTGCTTCGTCAAGATGATTGCCGATCTGTTCGAAGGCTTCGCGTTCTACCGAAATGTAACCATCGGTAATGATAACCATCGCACGAGCACTTCCACGAGCACTCCTTGGCATGGCATAGGCTTTGTTCAGCGCATTCAGGAAATTAGTGCCTCCACCGCCCTGTTCAGCTGACAAGAAGCGGATGGCCGCTGCGATGTTCTCGCCAGTTGCCCCCACCGGTTCAGGGCGAAAATTACTGGAACTACCCGCAAACAACAGAATATTGAATTCGTCGATCTCGCGAAGATTACACAGCAGGTTTTGCATCAAAGTTTTGGAAATATCCAGCGGATACCCATTCATGGATCCGGACACGTCGACAATGAACAGGTACTCCCGGGGAGGTATCTGTTCTGTTTTCGGTTGCTCTACGGGTTCCATCATATAGGCGAAGAATTTTTCTCCATCTTCCTCGTACAGGAGCAGGCCGGACTGGATCTCATTGCCCCGCAGGTTGTAGTTGAGGATAAAATCTCGGTTAGCTGGATTTTCGTTCTCCCTGGAAAAAAAAACTTCAGCCGATCTTAGGTCTGGATAGTGAATATCGATCTTATGAGAAGGTGAAAAGATCTGCTGAACGATCATCCCGGCATTAAGGCTAACATCAATGCCGTAATCAAAAGTTGCCGCCTTTCCTTCGCCGGTGTAGGGCTGATGGAAAGCCGCTAAACCGCTGTTGTCTTCTCCGGTATATCTCGGTCCTACAACCGCAGGGTAGACAAATTGGTAGGCTCCATTCACTGGCACCAACATCTCTGTATAAGATAGTTCAATGGCGATCTCATCTCCCGGCATGATGTTGCCTACATTCATCTGAAAAACGTTGGGACGCTCCTGATCCAGTTTCGCAGCCCTTTTTCCTTCGTCGAGCGCTTGCTGATAGACCTGCTGGGCTTCCTGTTTCTCGTAGATCTTGGCCAAGGTAGTACGGTCACCGATCCGTAATTGCATTTTATGAACAGCCGCGCGAATAGAAAGCGGGAAGACGTACTTTGCTTCCAGTGGAGTATTACCCTGATTATGATACACCTGGGTGATCTGTACGTGAGCAATACTTCCGGAGATCTGTACATCCGCCCGGCTTTCCTTTAATGGGATAACTGCGTCCGGACTCAATATTTCCAAATAGGGGCTTTCAGTTTTTTGGGCGCTCCCGGTCAGGCCGATGAGCAAAAGTGGCAGTAGCACAAACAGGTATCTCATGGTTCTTTAGTTTTTTATGTTTTCAAACTGGTTTCTGATCCAAAATTATTCTCAGACCGGCCGGTTTGAAACCTGCTTCTAGAATTCGTCGGCAACAGATTAGAATTCGTTTGGAAATATTTGTACATAAGCCAAAAGAACCTTTGATAAGCCTGAACTTCTGCACCATCGCGGCGGTTTCATTTGTAATGTTCACTTGGGCTGTAGGCCCGAATCCAATACGGTGCGTACAAAAAAGATCATCCGAAAGATTGTAAGAGGGATTATCTGGTTCTTCCTGGTTGTGGGAGCCCTGCTGCTGCTGCTGATCGGTCTGCTTCAATTACCAGCCGTACAGCATCGGTTGACCGGCAAATTGGAACAAATGCTTGCCAACCAATTGCACACTGAAGTGCGCATCGGCAGGATGGGGATCGAGCTTCCCAAATTGATCACCATTGAAGATGTATTTCTCGCAACCCCGCAGGGAGACTCGCTATTTGCGCTGGGCAAGCTGGGAATCAATCTCAATATGCCCCGCTTATTACGAAAGCAAGTCTACATTCAGGATGTGAAGGTTAAAGGCCTTTTTGCGGATGTGATCATCACCGATAGCACTTCCAATATACAGTTCCTACTGGATGCTTTCCTGCCGACAGACACTACTACTGCATCAACCGTAACAACATCTACAGACAGTGTAGCCGTTACTCCCTGGACCATTCATTTCCCCGGCACCACTCTGGCACTTGAAAACACGGATGTTTTCTATCAGGACGATCCAAACGGTCTCCTGCTCGACGGCCGGCTCCGGGCTGTTTATCTTCAAGCAGAAGATATTCAACTAAAAGAACAACAGTTCTCTTTTGAAGAAGGGCGAATAGAAGGCGGAGATATCTTTCTGAAGCTAAGTACGCCAACCTCCCCGGTCGATACCAGTCTTAGTACCAGTACTGCCTCTCTCCTTATTGCAGTCAATGATCTGAGTATTTCTTCCACTGCTTTTAAAATGGCATCGTCACCGTTGGATCTGGATCTGGAAATACCGGAAGGACGTTTAACGGATGCGGTGCTTGATCTGGGAGACGAATTTCTTTTTCAATCCGATCGATTTGTTGTTTCGGATGGGCAGTATGCGATGGACCTTCCCCAGCCTCCAGGCAACAAAGGCCTGGATTACAACCATCTGCACCTGCGTGACATTCAGATTGAGGCAAAATCCGTCTACATTAGCCCCGATTCCATGAGCCTACAAGCTGACGCCATAAATGTATCGGAGCAGAGTGGACTGGCGATCCGTTCACTACACGGTAAAGCCCAATATTCGCCACGACTGCTCGATCTACAGAACCTGGAACTCACTACCGACCAATCTCATATTGAGATACCGACGCTACATCTGCTTTACAACTTTCAGGAAGGGTTTTCAACTGCACAACCATTGCAGGTGCAAGCCGATGCACAAGCGGAAGTGGCCATCGCTGATCTGCTATATTTACTACCCCAACTGGATACCATTGAGCTGTTGCGACAAAATGCCGGTCAAAGCCTGCAGATAGGTATTCAGGTAGAGGGCAATGAAGAACAACTTCGCCTGGACCAGGCTACCTTGCATGGCCCGGGAATAAACATACAGGCTAGCGCGCTTTTATCTGATCCGACTGATATGAACAAGCTGAACGGCAGGCTCCAACTGGATGAGTTCGATGTTATTCCGGCTGGTATTTTACCGCTTTTGCCGGATAGTCTGCTTCCTCCTTATATTGAATGGCCCAGTCATCTCAGGGTCGTCGGTGATGCCCGTTATGCTAGAGATCAGGCTTTTTTCGACCTGCGGGCGGAAGAACAAAGAGACAGCACTCCGATCAATAGCGTACTGGAAATTTCAGGCAACGTCAACCACATTCGTGCCTATCCCAATACGGAGTTTGACGTAAGTATTGACACCTTGCGGGCTACCCGTTTTTCGGCATTAGCCTATCTCCTTCCCAATGCGTTGCCTGAAGGATATCACCTTCCCGAGTTTCTAAAGGGGAAAGGAAGTATAAAAGGGCCGCTCAACCAGTTGCAGGTCGATGTAAATATAGCGACAGCCTCCGGACAAACCAGTCTATCAGTCAACGGAGAGATCGATCAGATACTCAAAGCCGACAGTTTAGGCTTCGATCTGAATATTCAAAGCCTCGTCATCAATATTCCCGAACTAAGGGAGATACTTCCGGACAGTACGCTTCCTTCAGACCTGAATTTTCCTGATTTCCGGATCGACCAGGGCCGACTTTACGGCAAACTGGATGACCTTATGTTTCGCCTTCCGATCAATACTATTAATGGTGATGGTCTGGTACAAGGGCAATACGCTACGGATCGATATAACATAAGTGTAGAGATCAGTGGTTTCAGGCTGAAGGATCTATACCAGGGTGCCCGGGCGGATAGTTTGGCCCTGCTGGATCTTGCCCCCCTGAACTTCACGCTGGAGAGCAGTGGTCGCCTGCAACCGCAACTTGATGCCGAGCTCAGCGCAGTACTTTACGAAGGCACTAAAGGAGCTTTGCTGAATCTGAATGGGACAGCGCGGGGAGATACGTTCCAGGGAGAAATGAGTTTCGCACATAATGACCTACAGGGCGAAGCTACCGCTCAATTTATATCAGGAGATTCCCTCTCATTGGCTAAAGTCAATGGTGCTTTTAAGATCAAACGTGCCGATCTGCAACGCTGGCGATTAAGCGACCGCCCTTTGTATCTTTCCGGCCAGGCCAGTTTTAATACGACCGGGCTGAGCCTCGATGATCTCTCTGCCCATCTTCAGTTAAAGGACTTACTCCTTCGCTCCGATACTTCAACGGCTTTTGTGGACACGCTCTATGCCTACGCTGAAATGCACCACGGCAACAATGAAGTCGAGGTGTTTTCAGATCTGCTTAATTTTTCACTGGAAAGCAGTTTCCGCCCTATCCTGGTTGCCGGCGAGATCAAACGGTTTATACAGGCCTATTGGCAGGATGACATCGTCCAGCCCGATCCGGTAGTATATGGTAATTATCTAAAAGCCTATCTCGAGATCAAAAACCCGAATCCGCTGACCGCCGGTATAATTCCCGGCCTGCGTGAGTTGTCTCCTATGAACGCCAACCTTATTTATCGGGAACGGGAGCCCGAATTATTGATCAAAGCCAAACTGCCGCTGCTCAATTATTCAGGGATAAAAATGGACAGTCTGCTCCTCAATGTAACGGGAAGTCCCGGGAAACTCAACTATCAGGCAGACTGGAAAAAGATCAATCTGGCCGATCAGATCATTTTGGGGGCAACCCGTTTCAGTGGAGGTAATACCGACCGAGCTCTGCAGGCACAATTACAAGTCTGGCAACAGGAGGGAGACCTGCAACATAACATTCAACTGGAAATTGACCCGCAGACTGATTCCCTATATGTAAAGCTAGCTCCCCAGCAAGTGATCGATCATATGACCTGGACGATACCAGCTGACAACCGACTACTGTTTACCAACCGGCAGGTCAGTATCAATAACTGGCGACTTAGCTTTCAGGGTCAATGGGTAGAACTTAGTGCTCCGGCCACCAATACGGTAGCATTGAACTTTAACCATCTTGATCTTGCTCCTTTTAGTCGATTGATTCGATCAGAAGAAGAAATTGTCGTCGGAGTAATGGACGGAGTTATAAAAGTAAACAACCCTATGACTACACCGCTGGTAGATGCAAAAATTGATATTCGCGATCTTTCGATCTATGATCGACTTTGGGGAAATCTCTCACTGGCACTGGCCAATAAAAACAGTGATACCTATACTATTGATCTGGAGCTACAAAAAGCAGCTAATGACCTAGCACTTGCCGGTACTTTCAATCCTAACGGCCCACTTGATCTACAACTTAGGATCGGTGCATTGCAACTGCAATCGATCGAACCTCTTTCAATGGGCTACCTCAATAAGGCCCAGGGGCATTTAAGCGGGAATGTGGCTATAAACGGTACGGTGGATCAGCCCAGGTACCGGGGTAGTTTTCAGTTCATGGATGCAGCCATTGATGTTTCGCTTCTACAAACCCGGTTTCACATAGCAGAATCCCCTATCCGGTTTGAAGGATCAACCATTAGTATTGATCGGTTAAACTTCTATGATCCTCAGAATAACGTGGCCACACTGGCCGGAAGCATCAATGCTACCAGCCTGAGTGACTACAGTTTTAATCTGACCGTTACTGCCCGTGATTTTCTGGTGATGAATACCACGGAGAAGGACAATTCACTTTATTACGGATACTTAAGAGCCGACGCCGATGTAAGCATTGGCGGAACCATTTATCAACCAGAACTCGAGATCACTGCTTCCCCAAAAACCAATTCGCACCTTACTTACAATCTGGTGCAGAACAATGTACCGCAGGCAGAATCCAGGACCGGTATCGTCCGCTTTATCGAAAAATACGAATGGCAACAGGCCATTGTCACCGACAGCATTAAGCAAGAGCGATTGGGTGGGAACCGTACTTTTTCCCTCACCACCAATCTGAATGTCACTCCCGATCTGCAATTTACGGCGGTGATCGATCCGATAACGGGCGATCAGTTTACCGGCCGGGGGCAGGGAGATATCGTCTTCCGGCAATTTGCCGACGGAAAGATGGAAATGACCGGCCGGATCGAAATGGTGGAAGGGCTTTATAATTTCACCTACCAGGGATTGATCAGCCGGCAGTTCAGTGTAGAATCGGGTAGTTCGGTAAGTTGGCAGGGAGATCCGTTGAATCCGAGCCTGGATCTCAATATCTCCAGCTATATCAAAGCTTCTCCCTATCCGTTAGTCAGTAGTTTTGGAACAACTTCAGATGTCAATCTGCGGCGACAACAGACCTTTGCGGTAAGAATGTACCTCAAAGGTACGTTGTCGGATATGCAGGTAAGCACAGACATCCTATATCCGGAAGATTACGCCGGCAATACCGGCTTACCGGCTATTGACCAGTCACTTAGTACACTGCGTACCGATCAGAGCCAACTGAACACGCAGGCATTCGGTCTATTGCTGTTTAAGGGATTCGTAAACTTCGATGCCGGTGCGGCTCCCAGTACCAGTATTGACAACAGTGTTCAATCCGGACTGGACAATGTGCTGAGTCAACAGCTCAATAACCTGGCCAATCGGTATATCAATTTTGTGGAGCTGGATTTTGGACTGGAAAGCTTCGATACCGGCCAGGGCGGAAGACAACGCGACCTGCGGCTTAGCCTGCGTAAGCGACTATTCAATAACCGACTGATCATCAGTGTTGACGGCGTAACTCAGACGGGGGCAACCGATGAGAGCAATACCCTACCCCAAACTTACCTGGATAATTTGACTGCTGAATTCCTGCTGACAAAAAAAGGGGGGCTGCGCCTGAAAATATTCAGCGACCGGGAACTGGATCAGTTCACTACCGGCGACGTTGTGCGGGTGGGTGGTAAACTGGCATTCAGCAAGGACTTTGACCATTTTATCTGGAACAGCAACAAAAAACAGGACAAAAAATCAGGGGCTGAAGATAAGAAAGAAGAAGATGCCACCCGGGAAGATGATCAGATCAAGATCATTCAGGACCAATAACCAAACGCTAACCCACATTGAACCGAAAACTATACATAGTATTATTACTGATCATCCTTTTGGAGAGTAGTTGTTCCGTCAATAAACTATTACCTGAAGGAGAAAAATTATACGCCGGCGCCAGTCTGACAGTTGTGAAACCCGATACCCTGGCTGCTGCGAATTTACAAAGCGAGCTACAGTCGGTCATCATCCCACAACCCAACACTACTATTTTCGGTTTCCCCTGGAAGGTCTGGTTCAACCTCAAATTCAAGACCGACAAAGAAAAGGGATTCAATCATTGGTTGAGCACTACCATTGGCAAACCTCCGGTAATATACGATCCGGACCAGACCAGACAGGTAATCGATCTGCTGGAAAACCGCGCTCAAAATCTGGGGCATTTCAAGGCAAAAGCTGAAAGTACTGTAGATGAAGGCGCAAAAAGGGCAAAGGTACAATATACGGTAAAGGCAGGTATTCCTTACCGCATCGACAGTCTTGAATTAAATATCCGGGACACCACTTTAAGCCGGCGCATTCAGGCTCTGGAATCCGGATCAGAGATCCACTTGGGTAAAATTTTCTCTCTGGATGACCTGAAAGCAGAACGCATCCGTCTGGAAGATTCACTACGGGAAGCTGGTTATTATTATTTCAGTGCCAATAACCTTGAATATTTCGCCGATACGGTCAGTTCAACCGGTGAACGAAAAGTCGAATTGTTGCTAAAGCTAAAAAACGACCTCTCATCGCAGCAATTGATCCCACAACGGATCAAGGCCATAAACATTTATCCGAACTACGATCCTGCAATTGGAGCCCATCCGGACAGTACCGGAATACACAGTACCGGTATCAGACTGTTCTGCAATGAATGTACATTAAAGGAGGAATCGCTGACTGAGGCATTTGCCATTCGCCCCGGACAGTTACATCGTCCTTCTACGCACCGGAAAACACTGGAACGGCTCAGCAATCTCAACACCTTCAAGTACATCAATCTCCGGTATGATTCGGTCCCCGGTACAGACAGCTTACTGGTCCTGAACGCTTTTCTAAGCCCCCGCGCCAAACGAACCATTGAAGGTGACGTGGGTATTACCTACAACACCGGACGTTATCTGGGGCCTGAGATCAGCCTGCAATACAGCAACCGAAATCTGTTTCGTGGTGCGGAATACCTGACGCTGAATGGAAGCTATGCCTATAATACCTTCCTTGGCCCTGCGGATCAGGCGACTATCCCGAAGTGGACCAAATTCAGTGCCGGAGCTTCATTATCCGTTCCACGCTTCTGGCTACCCAACCGCAAAAAGCTGAGCAAAGATCTCCAGTATGCCAATACCCGTATCAAGTTGAGCCTGGATAATGAAAATCTTGGTTTTCGCCTGGCGAATCTTTCAACTCAGATCAATGATCTTGGTTTGACCTCTCTACAGGAAAAGCTGGCCGCTGATCCTACTTTTACCCCGCCGGTAAATCTGTCCAATTACCAACTCAAGTACGGATATAACTGGCAAAAGATCAATACTATTCAACAGGAAGTGAACCCACTGGTGATCCGCCTGCAAACCGTAAATGTGGATGACCCGGAACTGCTGGCACTTTTTCGGGCATTTAGTGTGGGCGAACAATCCAGTCTGGTCCGCCTGGAACGCATGCAACTGTTTAGTCCCGATTACACTTTTCTCTATGATTCCCGAAAAGCGGATAAGGTTAAGGCACAGAATATCTTTTACCGGCAGCGATTATCCTTTAACGTTAATCGGGTAACCCCCTTAAGTGGTGCCGATAACCCTGCACCCGAAACCAGTCTGTTTTTGCAGTGGGAGACCGATTTTCATTACTACTATACCTTGAAACAGGGGCGGCAATTGGCCTCCCGACTACGTGCATACGCCGGCTATCCGATTACAAAAACGGCCACTATTCCATATTTTGATCTCTATACGGTAGGAGGATCCAATTCCCTGCGGGGTTTTCCTCCACGGGGAGTTGGTCCAGGTTCCATTGTACCCAATAGTGAGGATGACTTTACGATTTTTACGGGTTATGGCAATATTTTGTTGGAAGCCAATGTAGAATTTCGTCAGCGCCTTGGGACTTATTTTGAAGTGGCTCCCTTTATCGACGTCGGTAACGTGTGGCAGTATCGCACCCAGTCGGATGTACCACAGGCGGAATTTTCCTTTGATCGCTTACTTCCGGAGTTGGCCATAGATGCGGGCATCGGTTTTCGCTACGATCTCGATTTTCTGATCATCCGCACCGATTTTGCGTGGCCGGTCACTCAACCCTGGCTGCCCGAAGGAGAACGGCTGGTTATTGGTCAGTTCTTTAACGGTAGCTGGTGGTGGGATAATTTGAATTTTGTACTCGCATTCGGGTATCCTTTTTAGAATATATTCAAACTAGTTTACACAAGTTGTCAGTGGTTCAGATAATTTGCTATCTTTAAACTCACACATTTCTCAGAATACATTAGAGCCTCACTAATAGTAATTTTGAACGAACAGTGATCCGGTGGTCGGTAATCACAGTTCATTAGAATAGGGCTGATTCATGTAACAGATTCAGACCTAATTAAAAACTCACCCTGTTTAGAGCCTCAACATTCAGCTGTATTCATTCATTTGTTTCACTAAAAAATGTGATATGAAATTATCTCTAAATGTTCTGCTGTTGGGGCTTTTCGTACTATGTTTTCAATTTACTCAGGCAGCTGTGGTTCGGCCACTTGCCCCGGCCGAGAAGCAACTGACTCTCGAGCAACAGGAAAAGCTTAAGGCTTTTGAAGAAAAAGTGAGTAACCTTTCTGCAAAAGACCAGGAAAAACTGGATAAGAAATTGAAAAAGATCCAGAACAAGATTGACAAGCGGGCCAAAAAAGGGAAAAAATCGGTCAATCAGGAAAAAGTTAATTCCGGAATTGGACTTGGGCTCGTCATCGTTCTGGTCGGTGTTCTGATAGCTATCCTCGGATTCGCAGGGATTGCCGATATTCTGGTTACGATCGGTTTGGTTGTTCTGGTTATCGGATTAATACTTTGGCTATTGGCAAAAATTTAGACACTTATTACTCCATCCGGGAATAACATAGCCGGCAGTTCTGACGAGCCAGTCAAGACGGTATTCAATACTAAACCAATGTTGTTCCCGAGATCATTACCAATTATAGGCTCTTCGATGGAAACGAAGAGCCTATAGTTTATAATTCGGCTGCAAGCGCTCCGTATGTTCCTCGTACCAGTCTTTAATGATTTGAATGACCTCCTCCGGCTCATCCACAATGGGAAGTAAATCCAGATCGTCCTCACTGATATTATTTTCCCGTTCAAGCATGGTGGTTTTGATCCAGTCTTTCAGGCCGCTCCAGAATTCGGAACCTACCAGAATGATGGGCACTTTAGTGATCTTTCCCGTCTGGACCAGTGTAAGTACTTCAAACAATTCATCCATGGTACCGAATCCTCCCGGAAGGGCCACGAAAGCCTGTGCATACTTGACGAACATGACCTTTCGCACGAAGAAGTAGCGAAAATTCAGGTTGTGATCCGGATCAATAAACGCATTATGGCTTTGCTCAAAAGGCAGATTAATGTTCAGTCCGACGGATTTTCCTCCGGTTAGAAAAGCGCCTTTATTTCCAGCCTCCATAATACCGGGACCGCCGCCCGTGATCACCCCGTAACCTTCCAGGGTAAGCAAACGGGCGATCTCTACTGCTTTCTTATAGTATGGGTGATCAGGTTTGGTTCTTGCCGAACCGAAAACCGACACACTCGGGCCATGGGTATTCAGCGTTTCAAAACCTTCTACAAACTCAGAGATCACCTTAAACATCGTCCATGAATTCTCCCCCTTGATCGCTTTGCCCCAGGTTTTCATGGGGTGTTTTCCACCTACGCTTACACCATTTTCATTGTTCTTCATAATTATTGGTTAGTGCTTTTACAGCCACTGACAACTGATAACTGTCCACTGACAACTATCTTTCATTTAGCCAGAAAAAGCCCGTCGTGTACACCGACGGGCTTCCCCTTTTGATAAAATTATCACAGGCTAGTTAAGCCTTTTTCGTTAAAATTTCAAATTTTTTTGATTCTCTTAACGGCTGTCGGCCGGGTCAGGACACCGGGTCCAGATACTCTTTGTATGCTTTTTCTACATATGCCTTCAGCGCCTCCAGATCTTCAAATTGCTGAAATAGCTGTTTAAGGCCGGCATCCGTTTTGGCCGAAGCCGGTAATACATATTGCTCTATATCTTCCAGTTGCACGGTTTCTCCACTCAGGATGAGCAGGCGTTCCACAACATTGCGGAGCTCACGGATATTCCCGGTCCAGTTAACGATCTGCAATGCCTGAATAGCTTCTTCCGAAAAAATACGCGGCTGTACACCGTATTCTTCGCAGATCTGTTGGTTAAAATGGTCGATCAGCATGGGAATATCATCACGACGATCATTCAATGCCGGGACCTTAATGATGATAACGGCCAGTCGATGGTAAAGATCTTCCCGAAAACGACCGGCAGCGATCTCTTCGCGCAGATCCTTATTGGTAGCAGCTATCACCCGAACATCAACATTGATCTCCTTATCGCCTCCAACGCGGGTAATCCGGTTTTCCTGCAATGCCCGGAGCACTTTAGCCTGAGCGGAGAGGCTCATATCACCGATCTCATCCAGGAATAAGGTGCCTCCGTTGGCTTGTTCAAATTTCCCGATGCGCTGTTTGACCGCCGAAGTAAAAGAACCTTTTTCGTGGCCAAAGAGTTCGCTTTCGATAAGTTCGCTGGGTATGGCCGCACAGTTCACCTCCACTATCGGCTGCTCGTGACGGCTGCTGCCTTCATGTATCCAGCGGGCAACCAGTTCTTTACCTGTTCCGTTAGCACCATTGACCAGTACCCGTGCATCGGTCGGACCTACCCGTTCGATGGTTTCTTTGATCTTCTGAATGCCTTCAGATTCTCCAATGATCTCCTGTACTTTGGCACGGGCCACCTTACGTTTTAGCGCCCTGGTTTCGGTCATCAGATTGGACTTATCCAGTGCATTACGAATGGTGATAAGCAGCCGGTTGAGATCCGGAGGTTTGGAGATAAAATCGAATGCGCCTTTCTTTACTGCTTCTACGGCAGTATCAATATTAGCATGACCGGAGATCATGACCACTGGAGTTTCCGGGGCGATCTCCTGAATGCGATCCAGGGTATCCATGCCGTCCATCTTGGGCATTTTGATATCCAGGAGCAGTACGTCGTATTTTTTTTGCTTCAGTTTGACCAGGCAATCCATGCCATTTACGGCCTCCTCTACTTCGTACTTTTCAAATTCAAGGATATCCCGTAAAATGCGGCGGATACTTTGTTCGTCGTCGACTATGAGTACTTTTGACATCGGCTTAGTTTTGAGACTCCTAAATCTATACGGATAAAGAGCCCAAATTGTTGCAAGACGGCCCCTACTCCTCTAATTCGCGTACCGCCAACCAGGCCATCAATCCGGTGCTCAGTTCCAGACAGTTCTCATCCACATTAAACGTATTGGTGTGAATGGGTGAAGTGATCCCTTTGGCCGGATTCCCCGTACCCAGGCGGTAAAAACAGGCCGGCATTTCCTGCGAATAATAGGCAAAATCCTCACCCGTCATGCGAATGGGCAGATCCACAACATTCTCTTCTCCCAAAAACTCCACCGCGTACTTTCGCGTAGCAGCAGTTAAGACATCATCATTTATGAGATAGGGATAGCCATTCAGAATAGTAAACTCCGCTCTGGCTCCCATACTCTCCGCAATACCTTCCGCCATTTTTTTCATGCGCCGGTGTGCATCGGCCCGCCAGGGTTCATCCATGGTCCGGAAGGTCCCCTTTAGAGATACCGAATTCGGAATGACATTATTCGTGCCGCCTTCCGAAGCAATATAGCCAAAGGTAAGCACGGACGGGATCGTAGGATCGCCCTGACGGCTAACAAGCTGCTGTAAAGCGGTAATGATCTGAGCTGTGATCGCAATCGGATCAATACATTCCTGAGGGATGGCGCCGTGGCCGCCTTTCCCGTATACCGTCAGGAAAAGTTCATCGGTGGAAGCCATATACTTACCGGGGCGCATGCCGATCTTCCCTACTTCGAGCGGAGGATGAACATGCTGTCCAAAAATAGCCAGTGGCCGCGGATTTTCCAGCGCTCCTTCGCGGATCATAATGGAGGCTCCACCCGGTGCTTTTTCCTCTGCCGGCTGGAACAGCAGTTTCACCGTACCTTCGAACTCGCCCCGCAATTCGTGCAATATCCTGGCCGTACCCAATAAGGACGAGGTATGCACATCGTGCCCGCAGGCGTGCATTACGCCCTCATTTCTGGATTTATAATCCACATCGTTAACCTCTAATATGGGCAGGGCGTCAATATCCCCCCTGAGTGCCACTACCTTCTTATCCGGATTTTTGCCTTTGATCAGGCCTACTACCCCATTTTCTGCGATGCCGTGTTGGTGTTCAATCTGATATTCGCTAAGTTTGGCGGCGATATATTTACCGGTTTCCACTTCTTCATAGGACAGTTCAGGATGCTGGTGTAAATGACGACGAATGGCAATGGTATCCTGATGATAGGCCTTCGCCAGCTGTTTGATCTTTTCTTTTAACATTACGCTTCGGTTGACAGTGAACGGCAGACGGCCGTCAAAAACGCAAATATACACAAATGACCTTCTTAGAATTCGAATCCAGTCTGCAAGAAAAAAATCCTCCTGTGGGGCTGTCAGATGCACTGCGGGCAATGTGGTATGCCGGTAAAGAAGATTGGGAAAGTTCACACAATATTGCACAGGATATACACTCTCATGAGGGGTCATGGATACATGCATATCTACACCGTTGGGAGGGCGATGAGTGGAACGCCAATTACTGGTATCGGCGAGCCGGGCGGTCGATGCCCAAGGGCAGCCTGAAAGAAGAATGGCGGACGATAACAGAGGCGCTTTTACATTAGCCTTGCAGGGCTAAGATCCGATACAAAATCCTAATGGTCTACAATCTTGACTTTAAAGCAAAAGTTAGGATCAGGCTGAAACATCCGCGCGATATTTCAGTACCTGATCCTAACGATTGTCATCAATCCGCACTAAAATGACCGATCATCAAGCCATTAAATTTGGTGAATATCCTTCGATGGTCGGGTGACAGATCACTCGGAAGACCAACTGAGACACCCAATTTGTCATCGGCTTCCCGCAAGAGGTAAAAAATAACGGGTTCTTTCATCGGACTTTTACCATCACCGGATGACTGGACACTGGCGTTAAAATTGGCTACTTTCACGTTGAGAGAAGCCCTGCTCAATTGGCCCTTTTGGTTGAACTCAAATTTGCTCCCCCTAAAATCGACACCGGTCTCTTCCACCCGTTTGATGATCTTATTCACCTCCTCTTCGCTCATATTTCCGGTAATTTTCATGTATATGCTTTGCCCCGGATCTATGTTCAGGTCCTCTACAGTAGAAGCGGTCTGAGCATTCAGAGGTTGAAGTGTCAGCAACAAACCAAGCGTAATGGGTAAAAACAGTAGGTAGTTAAAAAAAGACAGTCGGGAAGATCTCTTACAATTCATCATATTGATCCTGGTTTTGAGATGTGAATGATTAAAATGATTAGTAAACCTTATGCGGATATCGGGTACACTTAATTGCAACAAGCTGTATTGATAGGTTTTTCGATCAGCTCCGGTGCCGAGAACAGCCTGATCTGCCAGATATTCCAGATTCAGTTTGATCTCCCGCCGGAGTAGCCAAGCCAGGGGATGAAACCAGAAAACGACAACATATAATTCGGCAAACAGAATATCGATCGTATGCCATTGGCGAACATGCACCTGCTCATGCTGCAGAATATACTCATACTGCCGGGGCGAATGCGACGAGTGATTGATCACGATCCAATGGAAA
Source organism: Lewinella sp. (assembly GCA_020436695.1). Lineage (GTDB taxonomy): Bacteria > Bacteroidota > Bacteroidia > Chitinophagales > Saprospiraceae > Flavilitoribacter. The sequence goes on from JAGQXH010000070.1 coordinate 17,462, forward strand.
AAGGCCAGGGGTGGTGTAGCAGTATCGGTGTCCACCAGCGTAAAAGTTGAATGGGGCACTTTACGTCCGCTTCCGATCAGGCGGCCGATGGAGAAAAGTTCCAGCAGCATTTTTACCAGAAGCAACAGCAGACCTATGAGGTAAATGCCCGTCATTAGCCATTTACCCGAAACTTCCGGACGGCTACTTTGCCAAACAACTGCCCCCGGCGTCAGAGCCGGTGGGATCACGTCGCGCGAGGTTTCGATAACCGTTGCAGCCAGGTTAATATCCTGTACACCGACCGGTAATCGCAGGAATGGAAATAAGACTGAAAAGAAAAGAATAAACAATAGCCCCCATCGATTCAACTGATGAAAGGTGTTTCGACGCAATACGAACCAGTATAGAGAGAAGAGACCTAGTAGCGCAAGGCCGGAGAGAATGAGATAGCTCATCATAATTATTATTATTTATCGTCCTCCCCTTTCTCGATCATATCAATGATCTCCTTGAGTTCATCCGCAGTAATTTTGTCCTCTTTCGCAAAAAAGGCCACTACATTCTTAAACGAATTCCCAAAAAGCCGGGTCATCTTGGGCGTAAGCTGGCTTTTAGTATAATCTTCCTTACTCACCACCGGGTAGAATCGGTGGACCGAGCCGAAATCCTCAAAAGCCAGATAGTCCTTATCAGCCAACTTGCGCATCACAGTAGCCACCGTATTGATGTGTGGCCGGGGTTCCGGGAAACGTTCGCGCACTTCTTTCACAAAGGCTTTCTCAAG
>JAGQXH010000710.1 GCA_020436695.1 Lewinella sp.
GAAGGGCTATTCAGCACCTTGCCGGCGGTCGTCACCGGACTGATCGGTGTACTGACCGGCATCTGGCTTCGGTCGCAATCCGATGACTATAAAAAACTCACCGGCATTCTGGCCGTTGGTACCATCCTGTTGGCACTGGGCCTCATCTGGGATGTCGTTTTTCCCATCAATAAAAAGATCTGGACCAGCTCTTATGTACTGTATGTCGGCGGGCTGGCCATGTTGTTCCTGGGGGTAGTCTACTGGCTGGTAGATGTATTGGAATATCGTGGCTGGACCAGGCCGTTTGTGATCTTCGGCATGAACCCTCTATTTGCCTACGTTTTATCCGGCCTGATCGTTAAAACGGCGATCAATATTCGCTGGGAGACCGAGCCCGGACAAATGACCAATCTTTGGTCCTGGACCTATAAACATCTGTTTGATCCCTTCCTGACTACCTACAATGCGGCCTTTGCCTTTGCACTGGCCAATGTACTGGTATGTTATCTGGCGGTTTGGGCTTTGAACCGGTATAAGATCTTTATTAGGGTGTAGATAAGACACATATTGGAAAAACCGTCTACCGTCCTCCGTCCACCGTGGGCCGTTTCTTATAGACCCCATCAAAGATCGTGTTCCAGCTGGCGCCTTCATCCCGGGAGGCTTTCCAGACCTGTCTTACCGTATGGGCATCCGGATCGGGTGTATAGGACATTTCGAAAAGTACTTTTTGACCATTCTGGCGACTGATCGTCTCTCCTTTCAGCAGCATTCTTCCGTCGGTAAATCCGCCTTTAAAGTGATAGTTACTGCCGCCGGCATCCACCCAAACCTGATTCCAGGTAGAATCTACCGGGTTGTAAGTATTAAAACTTTTGCCTAGAAAACCGCTGCCACCGGTCCAGTTCTCTTCGATGACGCAGCCGTTGAGGATGTTCTTAATGTGATTGTAACCGACAATGGTATCGGCAGTGCTGTGGTAGACATCCCATTCGCCCACCCAGAAATCGAACTGCCGGAACTCAGGGCCGGAACAGGGTGCCTGCTGGCCGTAAACCGATCCGGAGGCGGCTACGATCAGCAGTCCCAGCAGGAGGGTAAATTGGTTCATAAATGTCATTGGTAGTTTGTTAGCAAGCCTTGAATGTAGTGGCATAGTCGGGTGATTTTTTTGCCAAAGTAGGTGATGACTGAAGATGGGAGGGTTAGAATTATAAATATTGACGTTTTTTTCCTGTAAATGAAAGCAGGGAAAAACAGCCGGCATCTTCAGGCGTTTACATCTTATTAAAACCTGTATCAAAATTTTAAAAACTAAAACGAAGACATTATGGCAATCAGACTAGGAGAAGTAGCTCCGGATTTTACCGCAATGACTACAGAAGGGAAGATCAGCTTTCACGAATGGTTGGGTAATAGTTGGGGACTGCTATTCTCTCATCCTGCAGATTTCACACCTATTTGTACTACAGAGCTGGGACGTACGGCTTCTCTCAAGGAAGAATTTGACAAACGTGGCGTAAAGGTCATGGCGGTAAGTGTAGATCCGCTGGATTCTCACCACGAGTGGATCAAGGATATTGAAGATACGCAGAATGTAAAGATGAACTTCCCCATTGTAGCAGATGAAGACCGCAAAGTGGCGGAGTTGTACGACATGATCCATCCGGCAATGACGGATAAAGTAACGGTACGAACCGTATTCGTGATCGGACCGGATAAGAAAGTAAAACTGACCCTGACCTATCCGCCGGCTACCGGCCGCAATTTCATGGAGATCCTCCGGGCTATTGATTCGCTGCAACTGACGGCCAACTTCAGCGTGGCTACGCCTGCCGACTGGGAACAAGGAGAGGATGTCGTGATCTCCCCATCAATTTCTGATGAAGATGCCGTTACTAAATTCCCGAAAGGATTTACTACGGTAAGGCCTTACCTGCGGGTGACGCCGCAGCCTAATGTGGATTAATAACACAATAATGGTACTGGGTTGTTAGTACATGGCTCGGCAACGGTGTATGTCCTAACAACCTGGCACCTCTTATCGTTTTGAAGATTTCCTCCGGCGCGATTGTCCACCACTTCTGCCACCTCTTCTGTTATCTCTGTTTTTCTGCGGTTTCTTGCTGGCTTCCTCTTCGGCCAGTTCTTTCAATTCGGGAGGTATCGGTAAATGATGCACTTTCATGCCCATCATATCCTCGATCCGCTTGAAGCGATGACGATCTCTACGATTGACGAAAGTGAGGGCCACACCCGAAGCACTGGCGCGCGCTGTACGGCCGATCCGGTGTACATAGTCTTCAGCATCATTGGGTACATCGAAGTTGATCACCACATCGATGCCCTTGATATCTATGCCGCGCGCCAGTACGTCGGTGGCGACGATGATCGGCAGGGTACCGTTCTTGAAAGATTGCAGTCGTTTTTCCCGTTCGTTCTGATCGAGATCGGAATGAATATCACCGGCCTCCAGCCCTTTGCGTTCCAGACTGATTGCCAGGTCTTTAACGCTTTTTTTAGTACTGGCAAAAATGAGTACCCGTTTCAGTCGTTTTTTATCTTTAAGCAGATTGATGACCAGCGGGATCTTAACGGCATCTTCCACCTTATAAACCCCCTGAATGATCTTTTCGGCCGGTTTGGAGATGGCAATGCTGATTTCCTCCGGCTTATTCATGATCTGCTTGGAAAGCGTCCGGATCTTGGGTGGCATGGTAGCCGAGAACAGCAGATTTTGCCTATTGCGCGGCAGTTTTTCGATGATGCCCCGGATATCGTGAATAAAGCCCATATCCAGCATGCGGTCGGCTTCATCCAGGATGAGACATTTAATAGTACTCAGATCGACGTACCCCAGATTGAGGTGGGCGATCAGGCGGCCCGGAGTGGCTACGATAATGTCTGCGCCACCCTTCAGGGCTCTTTTTTCCTGTTCCATCGACTGGCCGTCGCGACCGCCGTATACGGCAATGGAACTCACCGGCGTGAAATAGGAAAAACCTTCCAGTTGCTGATCCACCTGTACGGCGAGCTCACGGGTCGGTTCGAGGATAAGCGTGTCGATCCCTTCGTGCGGTTCTTCCGTTAATCGATTGAGGACGGGTAAAAGAAAGGCGGCCGTTTTGCCGGTGCCGGTTTGGGCACACGCGAGGACGTCTTTTTTATCTAAAATAAATGGAATGGCCTGTTCTTGTACGGGTGTAGCTTGTTCAAATCCCATCGCGTCCAATCCTTCCAGTAATGGGGCTACAAATCCAAATTCGTGAAATTGCAATGTGTTTTCTTTTTATTAGCTGCGAAGTAATGATCTGAGCGGATGGGATCATGATCTTATTTATCCTTCAAATTATCCCGCATCAGTATGTACTTCATTTTCAATAAACATGTTCCACAAAACGCATCTCATTTGGGATTTATGGTGCAAATTTTGCGTTTTTTCGGAACCTGTTCCAGGTTTGGGTTAAAAGTTACGCAAAAATCCACATTTTTAGCTGACTTGCAAAATAATATTGTACTATGCATACTGAAATCCACCTTCTGATCCGGCAACTCGAAGAATTGTACAATGGAAAAAACTGGGTAGCAGTTGGTGCCGAACCGCTGCTGGATGCTATCGATGCCGGAACTGCCGTGCAACAAAAATTATCCGGTCGGCACAGCGCCCTGGAGATCCTGCAACACATGAATGCCTGGCGTATTTTTTTGCTGAAAAAACTACAGGGTGAAGTTGATTTTGATCTTACGCCCGATACAAACTGGGTGTATCATGAAACGCTTTACGATGAGCTTTGGGAAGAAGCCGTTATGGAATTCAAGTCACTACATATCCGCATTATCGAAGAACTGTAGCAGCTTGATGACAGCGCCTTGGATAATATAGTCGGTCGGCGGCAGTATAATCTGCGGCGACTGGTCAATGGGTTGATCCAGCACGATTATTATCATTTGGGACAAATTGCTTTACTGCAATGATCTTCAGTTGATCTTAATGATCTCCGTTCTTTTGTTTTGATTGTGGATCTCTTCATTGCAATCACATTTGCTACAGGGAACAATAGGTGAACTTTCTCCCATGCCCTTAGCCTCGATCCGGAAGGTAGATATCCCTTGTCGCAGAAACCAGACCTTAAAGTTTTGAGAAATCTTTTCGGATAACAATTGGTTGTAGGTGTCATCTCCCCGGCAGTCCGTATGGTGTGAGAGCCTGATTCGAACATCGTCATGATTACGCAAATAAACCAGTAGAGTATTGATGATGATCTCATTCGGATCGGGTTCGTTCCAACCGAAGCAGTTGTAGAAGCCATATTTCAAGGGGAGTACAACGGACTCGCCACGCGGTAATTTCTCTTCCAACCCTTGGAAAAATATGGAGTCAATTATCTGCGC
>JAGQXH010000711.1 GCA_020436695.1 Lewinella sp.
TTCATTATTCGAATTATTATTATTGGTGGTACTTGCTTTGATACAACTTACCGCATTACAGGTGCCTCGTAACAGGAACAGATCCAGATCGACACCAGGGGTCAGGATCTCCAGTCCGATCTGCAGATCACCAGCCGTCGTTTTATCAAATACGTAGACCCGGTCTGCGCCGGCAAAGGTATTCGAATTACAGTTGGGGTAAGTCTGGATCTGGTTGCCGGCTCCCTCGGTGGTCTCCTGTGCCAGGAAGTCTCCGCAGTGAATAGGGATGGCTTCATTGCACCAGGCCGAAGGCTGTCCGCACGGACCGAAAGTATAGGATAGGACACCGGCCGCCTGCGCCGCGCAGGAGTTGGTATAAGTGATATTATTACAGCCACAAACGGGTTCATTATCAGCGGGGCAATCTGCATCCGGATTCATCTTGGCCGGATCGATACAATTGCCGCTGCAGCTACCCGGGGTATAATAGGCGATCCCGCTGGCTTCCGCCACACAGGCATTAGCATAGGTAATACCATTACAACCGCAGACCGGCTCATTGGCAGTCGGACAGTCTATACCGATCACGCCGTCTTCATCAACAGTTGTCCCGGTACTTTGTACCACGAGAATCGGATCATAACAAGCCTGGCTCTGTGAAGAAGTATTACAGGGACCGGCCACATATGACAGTACCCCGGCCGCTTCTGCCAAACAGGAATTGGAATACGTGACATTATTGCAGCCACATACCGGCTCCACTGCTGCATCACATTCGTTTTCCGGCTGAATGGCCGTAGGATCGATACAGTCACCAAAACATACACCTAGTGTATATTCGGTGATTCCGGCCGCTTCGGCATAACAACTGTTCAGATAGGTCTTGCCGTCGCTACCGCATACCGGATCTATCACATTTGGACAGCTGATCACCGGATCACCCCCGGAAACGATCAACGACAGATCCGAGGTATATCCCACAGGCAAAATATCCATATCGGAATTGATCATCTGCACGAGATCTATTTCTAGATTCAGTGCACCGGGCAATGTCATATCGATGCTGCCTCTCAATATCAGCGAAAGCACGCCCAGTACCCCCGATCCATTCACCCCTTCCTGATCGGTACGCACTACGGCGAGTTCCATAATACCGTTATCCTTTTCATTGTGCACAAAAGAATAACTGTTCTTTCCATTGAGGTCGTACCAACCGTTCTTTTGCGGTGTATAGGTTACAGCGCCGGGCTTGATCATATCCCGATTGTACTTCAGGCGGAAAGCGATCCCGTAAAAATCCTTGGCATTTTTCAGAGATACTTTAATGTCGATCCGTTCACCGGGGCCATAGTTCATTTTTTCAGTAACCAACTCTAGTTGTGGATCGGAATTATTCCCGACGGGGCAATAATCCGGTTTGATAATAATCCCATGCGTCTGGCCAAAGTGTTTTTCAATCACTTTTTCCACATCATTTTCTTCTATCCGACCGTTACCATTACAGTCTCCAAAAGAAAAATTGGTCTCGTTTGGAAAGTTCTCATCCCACCGGTTGACAATATTAAGCTGGGCCCAGGTCGATCCATTATCCGTACGCACCGGCCCGGTGGCACCGTAGGCATATCCCCAGCGCAGGACATCTTTGGCGTTAACCTGGCCGTTGTTGTTAATATCACCCGGCCACATAAGTATCTGTGCGGACGCAGTACGGTAGGACATCAGGAAAACGAGGAGCAACGGAAGAAGCGTAAAAATTCTTCTCATAGAGCTAGTTTTTGGGTGTACCAGTTCTTTTTTTTTAGACTGGGACACGATAAAAAGTAACTGTCGAATTAATAAGTTTATCTATCAGGCAATAAGTTTGGTGCTGCTGATTGGGACGAAAAGGGGCTTTGCTCCGAAGGGAGGAGTTTGTGAAATGAAAATCGCTTCTGAGTAATTTGACGGGTAAAGTTACAAAAAATCCAACTGCCTCACCCCTCCTATATTATCCATATTTTTTATTGCCATTTGAAAATCTGTCGTCTTTTTGTCAGGAATGTTAAAATTTCACAATCTCAAACCACTCCCCACCGTTTAGGTAAAACGTGTGTCCAACTTTAACACTTCAACCTGCGACTGACTATTGCTGTTCTGCCTGTTCATAAGACCAAGTGTTCAGGATAGATGTAGCGTCCTGGTCACCCGGATTTTGCCAGGTTGAAAACAGTATGCATGCACTGGTGGTCTGAAAGCAAAAATTAAGGCACACTCACAACATCCCTGGCTTGATTTTTGCGGCTCTTCTACTATTTCATCACCGAGAACATCCACATCAATTTGATGGAGCAACACCTTAAGCTTTAGCGAAACAACAAAGGCGGACGGTTGCGATCGTCGCTGATATTTAAAACTATAACCGAAGCTTTTTACAACCAAATTACCGAATGATCAAACATTTACTATTTGTACTGATCGCCGCATTTGTCACCCCCATTTCCGCCCAGCAAGTCATCAAAGGACGCGTTACTGATGCGTCCAGTGGTGAGCCGCTCGCCGGGGTGAATATTCAGATCAAAGACACCAATTACGGCGCCGTTTCCGACCTGGACGGCAACTACGAGCTTCCACTTCCGGGATCGGGTGGGCAGTTCTTCTCCCGAAAAGCTCTGCCACCGGTACTGGTCATTTCCTATACGGGATTCCAGACGCAGGAGATCGAAGCCGGAGACAAACCAATGCTCAACATCGAGCTGCAAACCGCTGCTGCCGCACTGACGGAAGTTGTGGTCACCGGTTCGGCTGTCGGCCGATCGGAAAAGCTGCTGAGTTATTCTGTCGGTCGGGTGGCCGGCAGTGAGCTAACCGCCATTCCATCCGCTAACATGGGGGCCGGTCTTCAGGCCCGTGTACCGGGGCTGCGTGTATCCCGACCCGGAGGACAGCCCGGGCAGGAGGTTTACTACCAGATCCGCTCGGCAAATGCCCTGGCCAACGGTCAGCAACCACTCGTCATTCTGGACGGCATCTTCCTCAGTAACGGTTCCCTGGCGGATATTCCCGTGGAAGATGTTGAACGGGTAGAGATCCTGAAAGGCTCTGCCGGTGCGTCTCTTTATGGTTCACAGGCCGCCAATGGCGTAATTCAGGTATTCACCAAACGCGGGAAATCCCTGGAAATAGGGGAAACTAAGGTATCTTACCGGAACGAAACCGGCTTCTCCGAAGTAGTGAATGATTACCCGATCAACACCCTTACTCAACGTACTATCGTCACCTCCGATGCCCCGCAACCCATACTTGGAGCACCCAACGAAGAACAAACCTTCACCCAAGAATTACCCAATCTGCAAAACTACCAGGAAGACCTGCTTTTTCAACGTGGGACACTTCAATCTCACGCGCTGATCGTCCAGGGTAAAACCAATGCCACCAATTTCCTGACCTCCTTTCAACGGCTACAGGACAAAGGCGTTTTGCAGGGCCTGGAAGGCTATACCCGCAATGCATTTCGACTCAATCTGGATCATCAGATCAGCAACAAGCTGAGCATTCAACTGAGCTCGTTATACACCCAGGCTAAACAGGACCTGATCGAGCCGGTGGCCAACGGCCCCAACAACTTCCTGTCAGCAACGCTTTTGATGACACCGATGTTCAGTCTGGATGCACCTAATGAGGAAGACGGCAGTACCTACGACTGGGACATCGACAATACCGGAGCCAATATTACCAATCCGTTATACACCCGCGCCAACATCAGCAATGAGGTAAGCAGAAACCGTTTCCTGGCCCAGGCCGGAGCCAGTTATTTCATTAAAGACTGGCTGAACATTGCCTATTCTGCCGCACTGGACCGCAGTTCGCGAAACTTCCTGCAGTACCTGGAGAAGGGCTATTTGAGTACATCCGTTCCCACGGGTTTCGGCTCGCTGGCCACCGCCGGCACCAACAGCAAAGGCGGCGGCATATTGCAGCGGGATCAGATCGACCAAACCTTTATTTCCCGGGCCGATCTAAAAGCGGAGCGTCATCTTTCCGGATTTAACCTGGCCACCCGCCTGGGGTTCCTCTACGAAGATATTACCCGGCAGATGCGCCAGAGTAGTGGAGAGAATCTGGCCGTACGGGATCTGCGCTCTCTGGATAATGCCCAGTCGAATATTTCCATTAGCTCGGCGGCCCAGGAGATCGTCGCATACAGTGGTTTTGTGGTAGCGGATATCGATTACCAGCAAAAGTATCTTTTCAGTGGATTGCTGCGGCGTGAGGGATCTTCTCTTTTTGGCCCGGAGCAGCGGTGGGCCAACTACTACCGCGTCAGCGGTGCCTACCGTATTACGGAAGACCTGAAGATAAAGCCTTTCAAGGAGCTCAAGCTGCGTGCATCCATGGGTACGGCCGG
>JAGQXH010000712.1 GCA_020436695.1 Lewinella sp.
GGACCGGTAGAGTACGTGCGCAGGTCAGCGTAACCATCATTGTCGTAGTCCACTTCTTCACACTTCACTTTAGGCGGCTTGCTGTCACCGATCTTGATGATCTGCTTGCACTCGTATACTTCTTTGGAGCACCAGTCGAGGATCTCCCAGGTACGAACGATCTTATAAGTACCTTCACAAACTACGATACGCTCGCCGTCGGTGTAAGAAGCAGCGATGTTGCAGTAAGCAGCACTCAGGAATACTTTGTGGTCGTAATCCAGCCAGTCGTCATTTTCAGGATCGAAATCAGAGTCGAAAGCAGTATACAACCAGGGATAGCCGGTCTCATCCGGGTGAGGATTGCCGTGAGCATCCAGTTTGAAATCCTCGTCAGCTGCTTTTTCACAGCTGATCTCAGCGTCTTTCGGGCAGTATACATCTTCCAGCGTCGGCTTGCGGATCACGATGTCCTGGTAGCAGATGTCCGGAGACAGCAGGCCTTTGCAGGCGTCACGGGCAGTGAACTTACGAGTGATCACTACATCATCACAATCTTTGTCGTAGCCGTAGCTTACTACGTCCTCAACGTAAACAGTGATGTCACCGCAGTTGTCAACGAACTCAGCAAAGCCAGTTACCCACTTAGCCAGGAAAGCCAGTTGATGAGAAGAGAAAGATCCGGCGATCAGGTTACCATTTTTGTCCAGCTTGTAAGTGTGAACTCCATCCAGCAACAGTTTTTCGATGTCGTCGCAGATGAATTCCTGGAAGCCGTAGTCATAAGTGGTCCAACCGGAAACCGTACCTGGGCAGAACTCCAGAGTGGGAGGAGCTTTGTCTTCGGCAGTTACGTAACCCCAGCAGGTGTTGTTGGGATCTTGTGTGTCAGTAACAACGTACTTGTAAGTACCGCAGCCCTGGATTTTGTTGTCAGCACCAACTCCGTCTTCTACAACAACCGTAGCGGAACCAGTGAAACCGGGAGCAGCGCTCTCCAGCGTCAGGGTAGCTTCGCAACCGTCCTGTAAGCTGACGTTAAGTTGGCCTGGACAAACTACTTCATCTTGAGCTGAAGCAGTCTGCAAGCCCATCCAACAAACTGATAAAAGCATCAGGCCAAATGCTCTCATCAAATTGGATGGAAAAACGAAAGTAAAATTCGTTTTCTCCATAAGATTACAATTTGTTAAATAAATTAGGTTAAAGAATTAGGTTATGAAAGTTGCTATATAAAAGCCAAAATCTAATGATGTAATCCTGTAAAAGTAAAACTCTGAAAGGATCGCATCAGTATGAATCCCGAAAGATTCGATAGATTCTCAAACCATTCCGTCAAAAGGTCGTGGTCGTTTTCGAAAAGCATGTTTAATAAGACGAAAAGTGTTCGAGAAAGTTAGGTCGTAAATAAATTTGAACGAATTTTAAGCCCTTCAATTTCAAAGAAAACAAGACACCTCACCATTGTGAAGTACCGTAAAATATTTTTCACATGACAATAGATCTGTGCCAAAAGATGACAAGATCGATGCTGATTGTACTCAAATAATTCTAGGGATAGAAAGCGATATGTTTACAGGAACCAGATATAAAAGAAAGGTAATTTGAGGAGTACTTTTTATTGTCATGGGATTATTTTTTGAAACGGTACAAATGTAATGTATTATGTCCAAAAATGCTAAGTTTTTCAATACAAATTTTCAATTTGAAAATTCCAAACCTCACAAGACATTATTTATCAACACTTTACAAATAAAGGTATTAAAATAAAATAAATACAAAATTCACTAATACCCTTTGTAAAAGTAGTGGCAAAGATAGCCTTTTATCACGTTCGACACATACCCTAATTGGGGTATTTTCCAGCGCTTAAAAGCTATGTTCGTAGGTCATTTTCATCAGTCCGGCCGTACTGCGGACTCCCAGCTTGCGCATGATGTTCTTACGGTGTACACTCACGGTCTGATCACTTATGAAAAGTTTTCTCCCGATCTCTTTATTGCTCATAGCCTGACTGATCAGTTGCAGAATCTGCGCCTCTCTTTTGGTCAGATGATGTTTTTGGATAAAACCCTCGGATATATGGGAGCCAGAAGGCCCCTGTTCCGCAATGAGCTTAGCCATACCATTGCTTACCGCCTCAGCTTTATAGATCTTGCCTTCAAAGATGGTATGGATGGCCTCATACAATTCTTCCTCACCTTTATGCTTGGGTAAAAAACCGTTGGCTCCTTTTTCCAGGATAGCCCGAATGATCTTTGGCTCCCGGTGAGCGGTCATTACCAGAATACAGGGCATATCCTTGTTTCCTTTGCGAATGCGACTGATCACGTCCAGGCCGTTCTTATCAATAAGATTGAGGTCCATGATCAGGAGGTCCGGTTCGTGTTCCTGCCATAGTTCAAGGAGCTCCTGTCCGCTCGGTGTACAACCCACTACATGGTGATGGAAATTAGGGTCGTGCTGCAAAACGGTTTTTAGTCCTTCGATAAAGATTTGATGATTGTCCCCTAATAAGGTCTTGACTAATCGCATAGTTCCTATTTTCATCTATCAATACAGCTCTGCTCCGAACTGTGCTAAACAATACTGCATACTTCGATTGTCCATTTACTTCATGAAGGGGAAAGTAATTGTGTTCGGACTATCGTGATTTATTTGGGTAACAAATAATACTACACCGGGGGGTGAAGGAGGGAAAGATGTATATGCTTTTATTTAAGGAGTTTTATTTATAATACTAAATGCACGTAAAAAATTGCCTACCCGCTTACATTTCAAACGTTAAAATCAAAATAGCAGGTAACTGATAGTCTGTATTACACAGTCGAGCTGCCGTAATACGGACTATCAGCTTATAAACAAAGGTCACCTATTTGACCAGCATCTGTCGGGTTTGGGATTGCCCCCCGGCGTTCAACTGATAATACAGTACACCTGCCGGCCAGCCGTTTCGCTGCACGTCCCATTGCTGGGTACCTTCCCCAAACGCCTGCTGTGCCTGGTATAGCGTGCGCCCACTACCGTCGAAGATACGAAGATCAACCACCGCTGCCTGTGCCAGACGGAAAGGAATACGGGTCGTCTGCCGGAACGGATTGGGATAGTTCTGCCCCATTTGCAAATGCTGGTCTGCTAGAAGATCAGACTCAAAAACAAGCTCGATCTCGTAAGCCTGCAGACCGGTATTGTAGGCTTCAGGGGCAGTTAAGGTATGATCCAGTTGTAGGAAATCACTGAGTTTACCATCCTTTTCGACTCTGATCTGCAGATTGAAAAGGTTCGTACCATCTGCAACGGCTTCTTCATAGCGATTATTCCAACTCATGGTGAGGCGGCCTTCCAATGGGAAATGACCGAAATGTCCGGCATTCATTTCCGGTAAGGTGAATACATCGGGCATCAGCATAGCTCCTGCCTCCCGGTCAAATTGCAGACCGAGTTGCAGCGCCATCATTTGCCGGCCTTTATTCAGACGTACCGGGATCTCATACCGTTCTCCGGCCCGTAATTGAAGGTCGGCTACTGCCAGTTCAACCCGGGGTTCCGGCGAACGCGGTTCTCCCTGCGCTACTTCGAGTGCATCTTCCAGTTTGGCACTGGCATTAACATCGCCGATCTTTATTCCAATATAGTTCAGGCTCACCCCACCGGCCAGGCCGGCATTGAAGTTAATGACTTCAGGGAGCTCTTCCAGCAGCGCATTCGACGGATCTTCAAAGGAAAGATCGGCCGGAATGAATCGCCAGACCGTATTGCCCGGGAACTCAGATACCAGCCCCAGGATCACCCGGCGCAACAGGATAATATCCTGTACGGATACGCTACCGTTGCGATCTGCATCAGCGGCGATCATCCGGTAGGGAGAATCCAGCGTTTCCAAACCAAGAATATGCTTCTGCATCAGAATGATATCGAGCGTCGACAAACCTTTACGGATGTCATCATCTTTGGCCAGATATAGCCCACTTACCTTGCAGGAAGGCAGAGAAGTAAAAGCATAACGCCCCTGGAAAGTACTCTGAAATGAAAGGGTTTCATCCGTCAGGCTCAGATCAAGTACTACTCCGGGGATCGGGTTACCGTTAGGTGTACGGATCGCGCCCTCCAGGCTTCCGGTCATATGATCACAGATCTCTTCGTGCGGCATGGCCTGGAATACATTGTCCTGCATTAAAGAGATGGTCGTATTGTACATGATAATATCGCGGAGCGTGGTCCGGCTGATCCATTCTTTTTCCTCTTTGCTGAGCACCGGATCATTCATATAGTAAAAGCGATCACCGTCGCGCAGGGCGGTGAACTGTCTTTTCATCACGGCCATGATCGTTTCACCGAACAAGGCTCCCGGCATAGGAGCTTCAGCTAGCATCCCTACCC
>JAGQXH010000713.1 GCA_020436695.1 Lewinella sp.
ACCAGCCTGGGTGAAAAATATAATTTCGTGATCGCACAGCATGGCAAAGAAGGCCTGGCTAAAGCCAGACAGTTTTTGCCGGAGGTGATCATTTCCGATATCATGATGCCGGTAATGGATGGGCTGGAATTTTGTCAACGTATCAAGGAAGATCCAAAGACCAGCCATATCACCATCATCCTGCTTACCGCCAAGACCCTGGAATCTGCCCGTTTGGAAGGGGTTCGTCGCGGCGCCGATGTGTATCTGACCAAACCTTTTGAGGTCCGCTTGCTGGAGGCTCACATAGATAATCTCATTCAGCGCAAGAAGGAACTCGGCGAATATTTCCGCGATGAATTGATGCTTGTGCAATCGCCTCCGGAGACTAAAAACCAGCAGGATCAGGTATTTCTCCGGAAAGTCACCGATCTGATCGAAGCGAATGTCGGCGATGCCGATTTCAGTGTCGAGCAGCTCAGCCATGAAATCGGCCTTAGTGCCACACAACTCTATCGCAAGTTAAAAGAAATGACTGGCCATTCTGCGCAGGACCTGATCCGAAAATATCGCATTAAAAAAGCGTCCCTGTTGCTCAGGAACAGCGATGAACATATTGCACAGGTCATGTACCAGGTGGGCTTTTCCAGCTCTTCTTATTTTTCCAAGTGTTTTAAGGCGGAGTTTGGGATGACGCCGAAGGCGTTTCAGCGGCGGTGTCAGACTGAGACGGGTAAATAATACGATACTATTGAGCCATAGCCGTCTCCTCACCAAAAATTACAGAAGTATTGCAGCCTGCCTGATCCGGACAAGAGCAAGCCTGTGATCTACACCGGGAAGCTGCTGTTTGTGTACAACCGTCACAACCCAGGGCTGTTGTGCAAGACATAATGCATTCATTGTTTAGTAACAACCGGCCGGTTTTAGTATAGATCGCTTTTTCGGGTGGAGTGAGTGAGATCAGCAGTGATGTTGTTTTATCTCCGTGATCATACCGAGCCCGAGCCAGATAGAAAGGGCCTTGTTCATCTTTTGCTTCAATAAAAGAGGCTTCCCGGATCTCGAATTGTCTATCGCCGATACGGGCTTTTATAAAGGCATCCAGTCCTTGCGGTGTATCCAGTGGGAATTCCCGGTCATTGTTCATCACGGCAAAGCCGGCGTCTTCTGGATGAATACCGGAAGAATTGTTCTGACAGGAGAAGAGGGTAAGGCTGAGCAATACTGACAGGGTGTGTAGGAGCGCTTTTTTCATAAGATCTCAGGATTTATTAGCGTTAAATGAATGTTCGGGGAGATACCGTTGGGCGGGTGCAGGGCCTGATCCTTAAGTTAGTAAAGAAGAAATGTTAAATCCAAATATCCTGCCGCTGGCGAAAGTTAAAATTTATTTAAAACCCTATTCAACTACTCAAAACGCTCAGTTATCGTACTAATCATCCCACTCGAAGAAAACAATGTTAAACCTACCCAAAAAGCTTGCCTGATAACCAACTCCCCCCGTTCCCAGGTGTTTTAAAAGTGCACATTAACACCTAAGCGGCCTCGTCAGCCCCTCGACTCCGCTCGGGGCCGTTAAAAAATATAGACTATGAAATCCATTTCCAGGATCCCCGACATTGATCTGCCGCGTGTGGTCATTGTCGGCGGCGGGTTTGCCGGCCTCAAACTGGCCCGCAAGCTCGAAAAGAACAACTTCCAGGTCGTCCTCTTCGACAAACACAATTATCACCAGTTCCAGCCGCTGTTCTATCAGGTGGCTACGGCCGGCCTGGAACCGAGTGCCATCGCATTTCCTTTGCGGAAGATCTTCCAGAGTACTGATAACCTGCACGTGCGGGTAGCGCGGGTGGACGAGATCGATCCCGATGAAAAGATGATCTATACCGACATCGGTTCACTAAGCTACGACTATCTGGTACTGGCCATCGGGGCCGATACCAATTATTTCGGCAATGAGCAGATCCGCCGGCACGCCATCCCTATGAAATCGCTTTCAGAAGCACTGGCTTTGCGGAATGCACTCCTGAGTAATTACGAAGCAGCACTGAATGCCACCGATCCGCGAACGATCGAGGAATTGCTCAATGTCGTCATCGTTGGTGCCGGACCTACCGGAGTGGAACTGGCCGGTGCCATCGCGGAAATGAAAAAATTCATCCTTCCCAAAGATTATCCGGAACTGGACTTCAGTCGGATGAAGGTCTATCTGCTGGAAGGAGCAGGGCAGGTATTGCCCGGCTATTCCGATAAAGCTTCCTCCAAAGCGCAGGAGTATCTAAAAGAATTGGGCGTAGAAGTGCAGTTAAATACATTGGTGACGGACTTTGACGGGGAAGAGGTGAAATTGAAGGATGGCACCAAGCTCCCTTCACAGAACGTGATCTGGGCTGCCGGAGTAAAAGCCAATGAGATCCCCGGGCTGCCGGAAGATGCCTACGGAAAGGCCCGCCGGCTGGTTGTTGACCGAAGCAATCGCGTGCGGGGACAGAAGTATGTATTTGCCCTGGGCGACCAGGCTTATATGGAAACCGAAGCATATCCGAAAGGACACCCGCAGGTAGCTCAGGTAGCACTGCAACAGGCAACCCTTCTGGCTAAAAACCTGCCGCGGATCATCGCCGGTGAACCCACTGAAGATTTCGAATATACCGACAAGGGATCTCTGGCAACCATTGGCCGGAACCGGGCCGTAGCCGATCTGCCGCGTTTTCGCTTTCAGGGATTTTTTGCCTGGGTACTCTGGCTGTTTGTTCACCTCATGGCCCTCGTTGGCGCACGCAACCGGATACTGGTGTTTATCAATTGGGCCTGGAGCTATTTTACTTTCGATAAATCTTTCCGTCTGCTGATCAATCCGAAAGCCAAAGAACGGCCGAAGGACGAAGGGGTGGCGGTTTAGGAATACTGGAATTTCAATGACAATATCAATGGCAAGAGCCTACACCAAAAACAGAGTCCAGATCGCATTTCAGCTGATCGTTAGACATTGCTATTGCTATTGTTATTGAGATTTTTCAGCCTTCATCATTTAGAATCACTCAGATCCCGGATGATCTCTTCTATCTCCTGTAGTTTACTGCCGTAAAAGGTATGTACCCAAAACCGCAGCCACCAACGGGAAAAAAGGATACCGGCAACAATGCCCAGAACTAGTAATAACCATATAGCTGGCTGTTGCCATAGATCCGTCCTCAGATCTCCCGAGACCCACCATTGGCCGAAAAATATACTCCCCAATACAACCAGCGGAATGAATATTAATATACCGATGCGATAGTTGCGCATAAATTGGCGCAGTAGCCTACTTACAGCTTTTAAATAGTCAAGTGTATTTTCCTCCGGCCGGATGCGATTGAAAAGGTGCATTTCCGCCTCGTATTTCCAGATATTTAAACCAATAAATACTAATAGACCCACTGCCCACAGGTAATGCCCGGTGAAAAGTAACAGGATGGCACCCGGGGCGGCGGCAATAAGAAAAATGCGATGTTCCCGCCGGGCAGTGCTTTTAATGTGTTCCACCAGATTCAGCGATCTTTTCCGGTGCTGTTGCGCTGTTTGCGCTACTGATGGGACTTCTTTATTCAGAGCGTGTCCCTGTTGCCAGACAGCTCGTAGATCAGGCTCCTCCATAAATGTATTTTTTTAATCGTTCTTTGATGCGATTGATCCTTACCCCTACATTACTGATACTGATGCCCAATATCTGCGCCATTTCTTCGTAAGTCTTTTCTTCCAGATACAGCAAAATAACGGCCCGGTCGGCCTGCTTCAGTTGCCGGATAGCGCGGTACAACGTCTCCAATTGCTGGGCTTCTATTGGATTTGCTTCAGGGAGAGAGAAAACGGCTGCCCGGTCTGCATGCTCCTGCGGAAGAAGCTGCTTTTCTTTTTTGCGTACCAGTGAAAGGCAGACGTTCAGGCTCACCCGATAGATCCAGGTAGAGAGCTGGGCCTGCTGGCGAAAATTATCCCGGGATCTCCATAATTGAAGACACACTTCCTGGAAATGATCCTGAAAGTCTGCCTCCGTATCCGCATACGCCCGGCAGATACGGGTGATGATGGCCCGGTTGTTCTCGATGTATTCCTGGTAGAATTCCCTGGACATGGGTTTTGGTTTAGCCGAAAGTTGTAAGTCGATCAGTTGTGAACCAGAAAAAATTGGACTGATCGACTTATCACTTTCAGACATACGGCTTTCAGACAAACTGCCGGCTCTGTATCAATCCGATCACTTCCTCCATGCGTTCCTTCAATACTTGCCGGTAGGCTTCCCGTTCCTGTTTTGTGCCGATCATTCTTTCAAATATTTTGATCGCTACCCTTCTCTCATCTACTTTAGTCAGCTCAATCAGGGCGTGCAGCCG
>JAGQXH010000714.1 GCA_020436695.1 Lewinella sp.
GTCATCCAGCAGATTGAATTCCCCTCTTTCCACAAAGGCCAGCGTATAACCGATCCAGCCGGTGAGGTTGCCTTCCTTCTTTTCGATACTCAATTCGAAGCCGTAGCCCCTTCCCCGACCAATGGCAAACTCCTGTTCGAGATCATCGTTAGCAAAGAGTTGGGCACCGTCAACAAATTCCAGCACATTCTCCTGCTTTTTATAATAAGCTTCAGCCGTCACGAAATATCGCTTACCGAGCAGATACGATACCCCTGTCGCTACCTGATCGGAGTGCTGCGGCTTTACCTGAGTGGTGGAAGGATACCAGATATCGGTAGGAAGGGTGATGCCCGAGCTGGCCACCAGGTGCAGGTACTGGTACATACGGGCATAGCTCGCTTTTAATGACCAGCGGTCGGTAAGCACATAACGTGCCGCGATGCGGGGTTCCAGCCCGGCGTAACTTTGACCGTTATTGTTAAACGCACTTAGCCGAAGCCCATAGTTGACTTTCAGCCGGCTATTAACCGTCCAGTCGTCGGAAAAATAGGCCCCGCCTTCCAGTGCTGTGAAATCCTGTCCGGCAGAGAAGTTGATCAGCCCGTCGTCGCTGCCGGCCTGTAATCGTCCCACTGAAAAACCGTGGCGCGTTAACCCAAGACCGAAGCGCAGGGTATGTTCATTATTAAGTGCCAGGTAAAAATCGGATTTCAGGTTGGCATCGCGGATATTGGAGCCGACTTCGAAATTAAAACCGGTGACGGAATTGGTTATGTTGTATTGATAGTCGGAATAAGTGAAGGTAGTATTGGCGAAGAGCTTGGGATTGAATACATGGTTCCAACGGGCGGTACCGGTAGCGTTACCCCAGTCGAAATTAAAGTCGAAAAAATCGCCGTTAAATCCAAAGACGTCGCGGCCGAAATAACCGCTCAGAAAGAGGCGGTCTTTTTCTCCAAACTGAAAATTGATCTTGGTATTGAGATCGTAGAAGTAGTAATCGGGTATTGGGTCGTAGTCTTCTTTATCCTTATTCGACTGGTTGACGGCCCGGGTAAAAAGATCAACGTAGGTGCGCCGGCCGGAAACAATAAATGACGACTTATTTTTCTGAATAGGGCCTTCCAGCGTGAGGCGGGAGGCAATAAGTCCGATTCCGCCGGAGCCGGCCAGTTCCTTGTTGTTCCCTTCCTTAAGTTTTACATCGATCACCGAAGAAAGACGGCCACCATACTGAGCCGGAAAACCACCCTTATAGATCTTCAGGTCCTTTACCGCATCGGTATTAAAAGTACTGAAAAAGCCGAAGAGGTGATTGGCATTGTATACGACTGCCTCGTCTAAAACGATCAGGTTCTGATCTGAACCGCCACCCCGGACGAAGAGTCCCGTGGTGCCTTCTGAGCCCGAGGGGATACCCGGTTTGAGCTGGATGGTCTTTAAAATATCACTTTCTCCGAGGAGCACAGGGATCAAACGGGCTTCTTCCGTAGTGATGGTTTCCACACTCATTTCCGTAGAGCGCATTTGCTCTTCGAACGAATTGGCTTTCACGACCACTTCTTCCAATTGCACACCGCTCCCCATTTCTACGTCCAGACTGGTATTTTCAGTCAGCAAAAGACGGCGTTGTTCGCTTTGAAAACCAACGTAGCTGAATGACAGGGAGATGGAATCACCTCCCGTTAATGTAATGGAATAAAAGCCGTACTCATTGGTGATCGTGCCGATATCGGTGCCCTCGGCAGAGACGCTGGCCCCGATCAGGGTTTCTCCTGTCTGGCCGTCGCGTACGGTACCACTGATGGTGTATTTTTCCTGAGCACTGAGCGCCGTTGTGAATAAAAGGCAGGCAATAATACAGGTGTAGATGTCCTTCAGCATGGCGATTGGTCTGTTGGGAAAATGAAATTAGGAACAAGTATTGTTTGGCTAGGTTGAAAGATGGGCTTAGAATTTATCATTTTAACAAGCGTCCGCAATTTCAGCTTAATTGGGCAATGGCATCTAATTTTTCGATAATCGGCCCAAATTCGTTGATAAACTCGCTTCACGGCCTGTTTTCAAGGGAAACAAATTTAGTACTGTAGAGTTCATCGGCCTGTCGCCGTCTCTTCCCAAATTTTGGGTAACAGTACATTTGCAGTACCCAGGACTATTTTTTGGTGTAGAGAACAACATGAATTTAATCGCTTTATCAAGCAATTTTAGCTTTGTTTAAAATAATTCGAATTGATTTTCAGCGGGTTATGTATGTTTTTGTGTGGGCGAGAAAAAATTGGCCCCATATTTGTCTTATCCAATAACGAAATCAAATAATTAAAAAACGGTGCTTCTCTATTTAGGGTTTACACCTTTCTGCCTTAATGCCGGGTGGAAAGGCTGGTACCTCTATATCCGGGAAGTTCCCAATCAGTCATGCCCAAAATTTAGTCGATCATGAAACATTTTACAATGATTCGGCATGGATCGTCCCAATGGTCATCTTCCAAGCCGAGAAACTACACCACGACGCCTGATCAGGGGATATTCCTCCATCAGGTGTGGAAATTACCTTTTCTGGCATGTATGTTGTTGTTCAATATCGTATCAATCACTCCTCAACAGCTGTATGCCGCCAATGAAAACGGCATGTTCATGCCGGTCATTTATCTGGGAGACAGCCCCGATGATGCGCCGACCTGCAACTGCCTGAATAATGCGACGACCTTATCAAATGGTCAATTCAGTGAGGTGGTTACCATTGCAGCTCCTACCGGAGAGAGCTGGACGGTACTCAGCAATACGGGCTTTTACCAATCCGGTAGTCCAGCCCCGCCCGCTGCACCTTTGCTGATAGCCAATGGTACGGCTATTCCCGAATCGGGCGATACTCCGGGTATTTATCAGCTGCCGGGTATTCATGTAGACGGACTGGGCTTCTCGCTGACCGTGACCAATGGTACTGATGAGCTGACTATCTCGAATACTTGCTATTACCCGAATATCAGCATTGTTAACCTGCCGGATGAGATCTGTATGAGTAGTCTGCCGTTTACGCTGCAGGCCGATAATAACGGCATAGCCGGAACCGGTGCGTTTACCATCGACGGCAATCCCGCTTCTGTTTTTAGTCCGCAGGCATTAGGGCCGGGCAACCACACCATAACTTATACGTTCGATGCAGGAACAGGTACACCGGAAAATGCCGGTGATCCGGGCTGTATCCAGCAAGTGAGCGAAGATCTTTTTGTAAAAGCAGTGCCGACTATCGTAGTAAATAATCAGGTAAATGCCTCATTGGGCAGTGACTGCATGATCACACTGCTACCGGATCACGTCATGGAGGGCACATATCCGTGTATTGATGATTATATCGTGACGGTCTTCGATCCGAACGGAGTACCGCTGGGAAATAAGGTGAGTAGCGACTATATGGGTACCGTACTTCGGGTAGAAATATCGACCCTTGCCGGCGGTTATACCGGTTTCGGCAATGTGTTGCTGATCGATAACGCACCACCGGTTATTGCGGAATGTGCTCCGGATACGGATAAGGGAACCGTAAATAAAAAGATACAATTTACTACCGGCACGCTGGCTCTGGATGATGCCTTTTTCTATCCCACCAATTTTGCTTGTCTATCGAAGCAGGTGGATGTGGAAGGGCAAAGTCATTTTTACGATCTGTATACTTTCTCGGTTAGCGCTACGGATAATTACATCTTTGAGCTGGACACTGATTTCGGATTTGGTGCTGCTTTACTATATGACGGTGGTTTCAGTATGTTGTTGGGGCCCTGCCTGAATTACATAGCACAACCCAGCCGTCTGGATGCAGGAGAAGGATATTTTACCGGCAGCAATGAGAGCATTCGCATGATGGCGCATCTGGAAGCCGGCAAAGAGTATACGCTGCTGACCACCTCTGCCAACGGCACGCAGGTAGGAGATTATGTTTGGGCGATCTACGCCGAAAAGAACGGTAAAGTGAACGACCTGGCCGTATCGCAGGCACCAGTCGTACTGGACCTCTTCTGCAATGACTATCTGTTCCTGTTGGACAATCCGGTGAGTACCGATATTACTGGTCTTCCGATGGTGGATGAAACCTGTCCCGAAGACCCGACGATCACCTTCAGTGATGTATTTTCCGGTCTGGCCGAATGTGGAGAAACGACCATCACCCGTACATTCACCATCAGGGACGGTGCGGAAAATACGGTTATGTGCACCCAGAAGATAGGTATCCAGCATTTGAAACTGTCTGATGTCATTCCGCCTCCAAAAAATGTTTTCCTGGATTGCGGAGATGAATTTCTGACTAACCAAAACGGCAACCCGGACCCCCAGGTGAGCGGCCGGCCGAAGATCCTGTCGGCGTTTGGCATC
>JAGQXH010000715.1 GCA_020436695.1 Lewinella sp.
CTGGGATCGGGTCGCCCAAAAACTGGATACGGTTTTCGTCTATCGCCCCGAATGGCAAAATTCCATTCACGCTATGCTTCCGGATGCTTACGGCGCATACTGGATGCCCTCCAATAACGGACTTTTTCGCCTGGATACCCAAAGTGGTGAGATCGACCGTTTTACGCAAAAGCACGATATGCTCACCAGTAATGAGTTCAATAAACTGTCCTGGGAAATATTACACGACGGCCGGATCGCTTTGGGGGGCATTAATGGGATGATGATACTTGATCCTGCTGAATTTGCTGATCGGTCTTTTCGTCCTGCTTCTGATCCGCTGCGCTTTACGGAGGTCATTGAAGTACGGGAAGGCAGGGAAGCCAACCTGGGAATGGAGCGCTATATTGGGCAAATATCTCCACCGCGTATCTCCCCGGGGCTTGATCAGATCATTTTCCGCTTTCGCTATCTCGATGTTATCCCTCAGGATATCATCTATTACTATCGCCTGGATGCGGCTTCCTCCGAAACGCCCTGGCAACGGACCGAAGAACCTCAGTTGATCTTCAATAAGCTCCGGGACGGTTCCCATGTGCTCGAAGTGGGCGTTAAGCAGGTACTTAATCCGGCATTTATCGATCGTGCCAGTCTTCGTTTTTATATCATGCCACCCTGGTATCGTACCTGGTGGATGTTGATCGTTTATGTACTTTCGGTTATATCATTGATCCGCCTGATCATTCAATATCGCATCCGGGTACTGAAAAAAGAAAAAGCGGAGCTTGAGCGTATTGTTCAGGAAAGGACCGCCGAGATCAACCGCGATAAACAATACATCGAGCAGCAAAACCGGGAACTGGAGAAACTGAATGATATCAAGGATAAGCTATTTGCTATTCTTGGCCATGAGCTGAGGTCACCTTTGCTCAGTGTAACTGGCATGAGCCGGAAAGTGGCTTATCTCCTGAAACACGACGAGAAAGAGCTGATTGAAAAGGTCAGCCGCCAGCTCGACCAAAATGCCCGGAATGTGGCGGGTACCCTTGAGGGGTTGATCCAGTGGGGTAGGAGATTAATAGATGACAGATTACCTGCCCGGGAAGCCATTGCTTTGCACGCTCTGGTTGAAGAGGTGAACGGAGCATTGGCCGAACAGTTTGTCGATAAGCAGTTGAGCGTAAATAATTTGATCCCTGAAGACCTTAAAGTGAATTTTGACAAAGAATCGCTGGAGATCATTTTGCGAAATCTGCTGCATAATGCGTTCAAATTCTCGGATAATGCTACCGCCGTAACCATCAAAAGCCGCTGCGAGCCGGATGGCCGCACAGAGATCCGGATCTCCGATCAAGGAGCTGGATTGCCGGCTGGTTTTGAAGAACAGTGGCGTAAAAACCAATTGCTGGATAGCCGTAGGGGTAGTGCTGGGGAAAAAGGTATCGGACTGGGGCTCCTGATCTGCAGAACCCTGGCTCAGCGTAATGATGCCGAATTATACCTTCGGAACCTGCCTACCGGCGGTATGTGCGCTGGCCTGATCTGGATTAATTCATAATTTAATAAGCTATAATCCCAGCCGGGATTTTCCTTATCACCAAAAAAAGTCCTCTTGTCACATAAATAGGCTGACCTGGTTTTAATCTTACATATTTAAGTATTTTCACATGTCTTTGCTACGCTTTCTTTCCCTTAATGGGGTTTTTCCTTTCCGGTAAGTCAGAATAGGTCAGCCTGAAAAAGAATTAATGATATAGTTTTCGGACCCATTCGTAAGTGGGTACGATAACGCTTTTCCGAACTGAATCGTTTTTTCTAAAAAAGGTACGGAAACAAGTCGTCTTTGCGGATAGACGATGAGTTTCTGTGCCTATTTTACGTTTTGGCCCGGCGGCAAATAAGAAAGAGGTCAAAAGCATGAAAATTTAACTAAAATCCCCGAAAAAATTACGCCTACGAGTATTGCTGGATAAATAGTTTTTGCATTACATTTGTCTTGCTGTTTTCAGGTAAAAATTGTACAATCAAACCATTTCTTTTCTTATTTCCCTTTTAGCGTTTAGTTCAGAAACCCATAGCTATTCATGTTTAGAAACCGGGAATGATCCAAGTATCATTTCCCTGAATCTCAAAGGTAGAAAGTCGTTACTCCAACTGAAAATTTGGTCATGAACAAGTTTACAGTTCATTTCTCTTGAATGGATCATTCCGATTCATTCTATGGTTCCACAATTTTAATATTGCACAACAGTATTGCGATCTGTAAGTGTTGACTTACAGGTGTTTAGCTACAAAATTATATCTCATGAAAAGACCAAGACACCTCTTTCCGGCGGTTGTCCGCTTATTCCTGTATGTAGTTATCGGATGCTTGTCCGTGTTTCCACAACTACTTTCAGGGAATTCTCTTACCGACTATTCTAACAATAAGTATACGGCGGCATCTTTGGGGCACGCTACTGCACGTATCGGTGACTTTGCCCTCACAGTGACTGCCAAGACCGTTGAGTCCACGGTGTGTAGTAATAATGCGTCTACAGAGATTAGCTATGCTATAGCTGGCGGACCCGAGGTCCCGGATCAATACGCCATCGAGGCGGATGCTGCGGCCAAAACTGCCGGCTTTGCGGATGTGACCTGGACGGCCCTTCCCGGATCTCCCTTATCCTATGCATTACCCGCTAATGTAAAGGCCGGTACCTATCACTTCGTTTTCCGCATCCGGAAATCGGATTGTGCCGAATGTACGGCCGAGGATGCGTTCACCATCACTGTTAAATCTCCGGATTACAATTTGGCCTGTATCGGGCAGGTCAACGTTAATCTCCAGACTGGTTGTCAGGCTACACTGGACCCACGCTCTGTGTTGCTCGGCAGTTTTACCTGTCTCAACGCTGACGATTACCAGGTAGTCGTCAAGGATGGCATTATGGGCAACGGGGCCGTAGTAGATGGCTGCGGTATCTATGAGTACGTAGTTACCGGACCCAATAAATTTACCTGCTGGGGTTATGTGTTGGCGGAAGATAAAACGGCACCGGTTGTTACCCAGTGCCCCGAAACGGTTTCGGGAATGAGTAAGAATTACGGTTATCAGGCATTCGTATGCTCAGATATCGACAACCTGTTGCTTTCCGGCACCGTTACCTATACTTCAGATCGCGCGGGAAAGATCAATTACGATGCGATTGCTCCCGAAGTGAAAAAAATACTGGATATCACCGGTTATGCCAAGTTTAAGGATAATTGTGGTGATCTGACTATTACCGTAAAGGATGAAGTGGTTTACGGATACAACAAGGATTGCGATGACGTGAAGATCGTACGTAGTTTTCAGGCTAAGGACGCCTGCAAGGGCCTGCTGTCTGAAGTCTGCTACCAGGAGATCATCATCACCAAGCCGGAGCTTGATGCGATCCACTGCCCGAGTGATGCCGAACTGAGCTGCGATAAGGATTTCAAACTCGACGCCAAGGGAAATCCTCACCCGGACGTAACGGGCTATCCCTGGCTGTATACCGCTTTTGACCATACGGATGACGGCAAAAACAATTACGAGCAGTCCCTGAAATCGCCTTTCTGCAACATCGGTGCTTCCTATACCGATGGTGCCCGCATTGAAGTGTGCGCCGGTACCTATAAAGTGGTACGCACCTGGCAGATCCTGGACTGGTGTACCAAACAGATCTACGAGTGCAAGCAGGTGATCAAGGTGGGTGATAATAAGGCCCCCGTAGTTAAATGTGAAGAAACCGATTATGACCATGACGGTCATGCTGATCTGCGCACCTATTCCACCGGTCCGTACGACTGTACTGCTGCCTTCCTGGTGCCCATGCCTAAAGTAACGGACAATTGCTCAGAATGGCAGGTCCTGACAGAGGTCGTTGCTTATTCTACCAATGGCCCCGTAGTGGCTACCATTCTTCCGGGTAAAGCACGTTATGTATCCGGTATTCCGTTGGGTTGCCACTATATCAGATACACGGTAACCGATGCTTGCGGTAACAAAGATGTGACCTACTGTCCTTTTGCAGTGGAAGATCAGATTGAGCCCATCGCGGTATGTAACGATAATCTGCACATTTCCATCGGAGGCCAGGGACTGGCCCGTGTGTACGCTAAAGACATCGATGAGGGGAGTTCGGACAACTGTGGTCCGATCCGCATCGAGGTACGTCGTCGCATTCTCAAGGGCAAAGATTATGGCTGTCTGGAGCAATTCGACTACGACAAAGACGGCAAAGTGATCGACGATGAGGTCAATCTGAGCACTGCGTCCGGTTCCAATCAAAAATACTATTACACTCCGTGGGCCGACTATGTCGATTTCACCTGCTGCGATATGAACGAGAACGTACGCATTGAACT
>JAGQXH010000716.1 GCA_020436695.1 Lewinella sp.
CGCGATGGGTACCTGCAGTGGCTCGGATAAGGGATAGGAACCTCCATCGTCCCGGTAAGTGGGACGGACTTCAAATTCCATGATCCGTAGCTTGGGAGTGATCAGATCTACATAAGGGTAATCGTCAAATTTTTTGTATTGCCGCTGGAGGTAATTGCCCAGGGTCAGTTTAACGCGTTCCAGGTCTTTTTCCACCACCTGTAGTTCCGTACCGACGAGCAATCCCAGTACCGTCTGGGGAGCGAGATCGTAATAGAGCAGGGGATAGGTTATCTTTTCCAATCGGTTGAGGTTTTATAAGTATCGCTAATATTGAGGGCGCTTAATATACGGAGATTCGGGAAATTGTCGGATCAGCTTTGGTTCCGGAAGCCATTGACACGAAACAAGGTGGACGTTGATCAAATTTCTATTAACGGTGAGACCGTCAGACTTAAAAAAGCAAAGGGTTTTGTACGATTACAGTACAAAACCCACAATCTTTATCTTAAACAGATCAGGAGCTATCTAATACTCATCTTCGTTGAACAAGAAGTCATCTTTGCGCGGATAGTCCGGCCAGATATCTTCGATACCCTCGTAGATCTCCCCTTCATCTTCCATTGCTTGAAGGTTCTCGATCACTTCCAGGGGTGCACCTGACCGGATGGCGTAATCGATCAACTCATCACGGGTAGCGGGCCATGGAGCATCTTCGAGGTGGTAAGCTAATTCTAATGTCCAGTACATATTTTAGAAAAAATTTAAACAACCGGGATTCCCGGAAAAAGTAATATAAAACGGAATAAATAGCCTTTTTTGCGCCTATGAAGCCGGAAAAAAATCCCGTTTCACATTTCGGCAAATGTAATAAACTTGCTTTATACTTTCAATAGTTTTTTTGCAGGAATTTCACGAACAAGTATTGCTCCGGAATTCCCCCGGTTATTATTGTGAATAAAGCAACGGTTTTAATTGTAATTGTTTGAAAAATAGTTACTTGTATGCTCCGATGATCTCGAATCCTGAATTCCTATAACCGGCAGGGAACCCCCCGATGTCCGTCGAATTGACCGGACCGGTCGGATCGCAGATGTAATAATTGCGTCCATGATAAGGAATTGGGTCTCCAATTTCTTCGTCCAGAGCCACCGCAATGGTGAGATGGTCCGGAAAAGCCACAATGATCATCGGCAGATCCAGGGTAGCTTTTACAAGTCGATAAAAGAGGGCGGAACGATCCTCACAATCACTGTAGGGATAATGGAATACTTCATCGGC
The DNA here is from genome assembly GCA_020436695.1 of Lewinella sp. Taxonomy (GTDB): domain Bacteria; phylum Bacteroidota; class Bacteroidia; order Chitinophagales; family Saprospiraceae; genus Flavilitoribacter. The sequence goes on from JAGQXH010000716.1 coordinate 1,261, forward strand.
GATCATGGGCTTGCTGTAGCCGAAATAGTCTTTATCTTCCCGGTACTGAAAAGAGGAACGGGTGAAAGCAACTAAAAGTTCAAGCGTTTCAACTTTTGATAGTCCGGCTACCCATTTTTGGAGTTGCGGAAGCAGACTTCCGGCCAGCGCATCGGAGAAAGGGACCTGCAAATATTGCTTCTCATCGATAAAGGGATATTGCTGCATAATATCGGCGGCATTCTTGTCCACATCAAGCAGTGCCTCATATAAATGATCCTTATACCGGAAGGAGAATTTCTTTTTTTCAATATCTGGTTTGAGGTGGGGAAGTTTTTGCAGATAGAAACCGAAGGCCTTTCCGTTTTCGTTCGGCACGAAATTGAGCATATAGAGTGCCTCATTCGTTTTCTTTTTCTGCTCAATGCCGGTCAGGTTGGCATAATTTCGTCCGTTCTCGGTGATCATGGGCACTTCGAACAATTCATCCCTGGTATAAACATATACAAATTGCTGTCCGTTAAGATAAGTGAGGCGGGTATCGAAACCGGCTTTTGAAAGTAAAAACCAACAGGTGAGTTCTACCTTGGCCGCATGATCGTTCCCGATGATACTCCGTACGCTTCGTTTCATCAGGTCGTAAAATAACCAGTCGTTGAGCTGAAACTGCTCCTGTTTCTGCAGCAGATCCGACAACAGCGTGGTATAATCCGTATGTTCGAGGGTTTTGAAAAAAGCGACCATTTCCCGTTCCTGCGGATAACGGGCCAGATCGAGCAGGATATCGGTATTGTAAGAGATGGATAATTGTTCCGAGAAAAATTTGACCTGTACACTACTGAGTTGTGGATGCGACAGGGCCGTCTTGTGAAAAACAAGGAAAAGCAGGCATAGCCAACCGGCAATCTTCATATCCGGAAATCTTTGCGGAGAAGCTGATAATCCACTAGCTGGTCAGCTTCAAATTAAAAAAAAAGCATATCTGCAATTAGATACGCTTTCCTTTCTTTTTTATTGTTCCTTTTCTCTTTTTATACTTCCTCATTACTCACTCCTAGATAAGGAGCATCGCGTCGCCATAACTAAAGAAGCGGTAGCCTTCTTTGATGGCTTCATGGTAAGCCTCCATCACCAGATCGAATCCGCCAAAGGCGCAGACCATGATCAGCAGGCTGGATTTGGGAAGGTGGAAGTTGGAAACCATGCAGTCGGCGATATGAAAATCATAAGGCGGATAGATGAATTTATTGGTCCAGCCTTCGGAAGGTTTGAGGAATGACTCGGCAGAAACGGAAGACTCTACTGCTCTCATAGTAGTAGTGCCAACCCCGCAGATCCGACGTTTTTTCTCCTTGGCTTTATTGACAACATCAACGGCCGTTTGGCTGATACGGTAGTATTCCGCATCCATTTTGTGTTTGGACAGATCTTCCACATCGATGCTGCGGAAGGTACCCAAACCAATATGGAGCGTTAATTCAGCAAACTCCAATCCTTTGATCTCCAGCCTTTTCAACAACTCTCGACTGTAGTGTAAACCGGCGGTAGGAGCAGCTACAGCACCCAGCTCTTTGGCAAAAACAGTCTGATAACGCTCTTTGTCAGCCTCTTCTGCCGGACGTCCGATCTCTCTTGGGAGGGGCGTGTTACCCAGGAAATGCAATTCCTTCTGGAATTCTTCATCCGTACCATCGTACAGAAAGCGTATGGTACGACCCCGGGAAGTGGTATTGTCCACTACTTCGGCAACGAGAATATCGTTATCATGTTCGTCACTAAAATACAGTTTGTTGCCTACCCGTATCTTACGCGCCGGATCGACCAATACGTCCCAAAGACGGGCTTCATTATTAAGTTCGCGCAGCAGGAAGACTTCGATCTTGGCTCCGGTTTTTTCTTTGCGTCCGTACAGCCGGGCGGGAAATACCTTGGTGTTATTGAAGATCATGACATCCCCGTCGTCGAAATACTCAAGGATGTCTTTAAAGATGCGGTGTTCAATTTTCCCTGAGTCCTTATGAACTACCATTAAGCGCGCATCATCACGATTCTTTTCTGGATATTTAGCGATAAGTTTCTGGGGAAGATCAAAAGTAAAGTGTGACAGTTTTGTCCTCATTAGTTCACTGTATTTTCAGAAATGGACCGCAAAAATAAGAATTTACCGCTATTATCCAGTATTTTATCATTTATGTTTTGGCAGATAAAAACCGTACGTTAATCGAAAGCATTATTTAAGTGAAAGTGATTTTGCTACATTCACGCCGTTTATTTCTATCCGGTCAATTTGATATTAAAGGGATATGTGCTGTTTTTGATGATTGATAGTTGATGATGTATTAGTTGCATTTTGGATCAGGACTTATCAATTATCACATAGCAATCAAGATTAATCTTCCAAACTGACTGGAGAGTACCAAAAAGGGCCTATGAAAATTTTACTCAAAGTAATCCGGGAAAGTATTATGCAGGCGATAGGGCAACTCAGGGGCAATAAGCTGCGGAGTTTTCTTTCCCTGCTCGGTATTTCCATTGGTATTTTTTGCATTATCGGCGTACTCTCTGCGGTAGATTCCCTGGAGGATAACGTCCGGACCAGCATGGCTAAGCTGGGGAATGATGTAGTATATGTAAAGAAATGGCCCTGGCGGGATGTGAGTGGTGAATGGTGGGATTATATCAAGCGTCCACATCCTTCTTACGAAGATTACGAACTGCTTACCGAACGAGCCAAACTGGTTAAGCTGACAGCTTACCATGTCGTTTTGGGATTCAAGACGGTTAAATATAAATCCAGTAGTGTCGACCGGGCCGTGTTGATCGCCGCTTCTCAGGAATTCCTGGATATGTTCACCGTGGAATTCTACAAAGGGCGCTACTTTTCACCGGCTGAGTATAATTATGGCAGCAATAAGATCATTCTCGGATATACCGTATCTCAGGAATTATTTGGAGAAGTAGAACCCATTGGTAAACGAGTTAAACTCATGGGCCGGGAATACGAGGTGATCGGCGTGATCGATAAGGCCGGTGACGATCTGATCAACCCGCTCGATTTCGATGATTGTATACTGGTTTCTTACAACAGCGGTCGTAAACTGGCCA
>JAGQXH010000717.1 GCA_020436695.1 Lewinella sp.
ACCATCTCCGATTCGGGTTTAGGCAAGTGCCTCGATCATCAGAAAGGAGTCATCTTTTCCTTCCAGCTGTGAAGGCCTTTCCATCAGATATTCATCCACCGCTTTGGCAGCTTCCCGGCCTTCACTAATTGCCCAAACTACCAGCGACTGCCCTCTTCGCATATCACCGGCGGCAAATATTTTTTCTACACTGGTCTGATAATTTTCGGCTTTTACGTTGCCACGTTCATCCAGCTCAACTCCCAGTTGTTCGATCATACCTTCCTTCTGCGGATGCATAAAGCCCGCAGCAATGAGCAGCAGGTCACAGAGCCATTCCTTTTCCGTACCCGGTACTTTTACGAAATTATAACGGCCGGTGGCTTCATCCTTGGCCCATTCGAGCTCCACTGTTTCAATAGCCCGGATGTTACCGTATCCGTCATCCAGAAAACGCTCGGTCATCAGTGCCCACTCCCGGTCACATCCCTCTATGTGTGAAGTAGAGGTGCGGAGGATCATGGGCCAGTTGGGCCAGCTCAGCGGATCGCGTTCCTCCGGCGGTTTGGGCAGCAGTTCGATCTGAGTAACCGATTTAGCCTTATGCCGGTTGGACGTACCCACACAGTCGGCCCCGGTATCACCGCCACCGATCACAACAACATGTCTGTCAGTTGCCATGATGGCTTCAGATTCGGCAATCGGATCACCAGCTACCCGTTTATTATTCTGCTCCAGGAATTCCATGGCAAAATGGATGCCTTTGAGGCTCCGGCCGGCCAGAGGCAGGTCACGTGGAATGGTTGATCCCCCCGTGAGTACGATAGCATCGTAATTATTCATTAATTCGGACACGGGAATGTTTTCCCCAACATTGGCATTGGTCTTGAAGCGAATACCTTCAGCTTCCATTAGTCTGACACGACGATCCACCACCCATTTTTCCAGCTTGAAATCAGGGATACCATAGCGAAGTAAGCCTCCGATCCGGGTATTTCGTTCAAAAACAACTACCTGATGCCCTGCTTTATTCAATTGAGCCGCAGTTGCCAGACCGGCCGGTCCGGACCCCACCACCGCTACTTTCTTTCCCGTACGGCTGATGGGCGGCTTCGGACGCAGATAGCCCTTTTCGTAGGCCACTTCCACAATTGATTTTTCAATATGCTCGATAGCTACCGGCGGTTGATTAATGCCCAGGACACAGGCTGCTTCACAGGGTGCCGGGCAGATACGTCCGGTAAATTCAGGAAAGTTATTGGTAGAGCTTAGGATACGGTAAGCCAGTTCCCAGTCTTCCTGATAGGCGGCATCATTAAACTCCGGGATGATATTCCCCAACGGACAGCCGTTGTGACAAAAAGGAACACCACAGTCCATACAGCGGGCGGCCTGCTTTTTAGTTTGTTCTTTCGGAAATTCCTGATATAGCTCTTTATAATCGTTCACCCTTTCATTGACATCTCGGGCTTCGGGTAACTCCCGGGTATATTTCAAAAAACCTTTAGGATCTGCCATTTTTTATCAATGTTCTCCCCTTACGGGTTCTAATTTTAGTAATAAAACAAAATTCGGATCAGGTGCCATTAAGACCGTACCGGTCAGGCATTCACTACTGCCATCTTCAGATCGATCTTGGGTTGCTCATTGCGCTTCTTGAGTACCGCTTTGTAATCACGTGGCATCACTTTAACGAAGTTCTTGCTGGCTTCATCCCAGTTGTCCAGGATTTCCAATGCCACCTTACTGCTTGTATAAGTGAAGTGATTGCGGATCATCCGGCGAAGCAACTCCAGATCAGCTTCCCCAAGTGGGTCCAGATCGATCATTTCCATATTCACCCTGGCTCCGAATGTATCCTTAGGATTGTAGACATAGGCCATACCACCACTCATACCGGCAGCGAAGTTCTTGCCGGTTTCGCCCAGTACCACCACTACCCCACCGGTCATGTATTCACAACCGTGATCGCCTATACCCTCCACTACGGTTTTGACACCGGAATTGCGAACGCAGAAACGTTCTCCGGCCATACCTTTGATATAAGCTTCTCCGGAAGTGGCGCCGTAGAAGGCGACATTACCGATGATGATATTTTCGTGTGGATCGAAATTAGCTTCACGATCCGGCACCACGATCAGGCGGCCACCGGAAAGTCCTTTTCCAAAATAATCATTAGCCTCTCCTTCCAGGGTAAACTCAATGCCCTTGGCGCAGAATGCACCGAAGCTTTGTCCGGCAGAACCACGAAAGCGGTACTGGATAGTCGCATCCGGCAAACCTTCAGCTTGGAAGCGTTTGGAGATCTCAGACGAAAGCATCGCACCGGTAGCCCGATCCGTATTCTTGATCTTGAAAGTGGTATTTACGATTTGTGCTTCGTTGAGGGCCGGTTGTGCATGTTCAATCAGTTTGCGATCCAGCACATCAGCTATGCCGTGATCCTGATCAACGCACTTAAACTGCCCTACCGTAGCATCAGCCGGCTCCTTGTAAAGGATCGGACTGAGATCCAGAGTCTGGTATTTCCAGTAATCGATGTGCTGTTTAACTTTCAGCATCTCAACCTGTCCGATCATTTCGGCGATCGTGCGGAAGCCCAATTCAGCCATGATCTCACGCAGTTCCTGTGCCAGAAAAGTAAAGAAGTTGATCACGTGTTGCGGATCGCCGGCAAAGCGCTTACGTAATTCCGGATCCTGCGTGGCAATGCCCACCGGACAAGTGTTCAGGTGGCATTTGCGCATCATAATACACCCTTCCACCACCAGGGCCGCTGTAGCTACCCCCCATTCTTCTGCTCCCAATAGCGTGGCAATGGCTAAGTCGCGGCCGGTCCGGATCTGACCGTCTGTCTGCAATACGACGCGATCCCGCAGTTTATTTTTGACCAGAGTCTGGTGTGATTCTGCCAGTCCCAGTTCCCAGGGAAGACCGGCATGACGAATGGAAGTAATGGGCGATGCTCCCGTACCTCCGTCATGACCGGAGATCAGAATGGCATCAGCATGGGCCTTGGCCACCCCAGAGGCGATTATTCCTACCCCTGCCTTGGAGACTAGTTTTACGTTGATCCGGGCATCCGGATTGGCATTTTTCAGGTCGAAGATCAATTGTGCCAAGTCCTCAATGGAATAAATATCATGGTGCGGCGGCGGCGAGATCAGCCCCACACCTGGTGTGGAGTGCCGAACACGACCGATCCAGTCATCTACCTTATGACCGGGCAACTGGCCACCTTCTCCAGGCTTGGCCCCCTGTGCCATCTTGATCTGAAGCTCAATGGCGTTATTCAGATAATAGCTGGTTACACCGAAACGACCGGAAGCAACCTGCTTGATGGCCGAACGTTCCCAATCGCCATTCTCTTTGGGTTGAAAGCGAATCGCATCTTCCCCACCTTCCCCACTGTTGCTTCTCCCGCCGATCTTATTCATCGCAATAGCTAGCGTGCTGTGGGCTTCGTGGGAAATAGAACCGAAAGACATCGCCCCGGTAGCAAAACGCTTCAGGATATTTTCTACCGGTTCTACTTCGGAAATATCGATCGATTTTCCTTTACGGAAAGTAAGTAATCCCCGGAGCGTCAGTGCCTTTTCGGTCTGCTCATTAATGAGCTTACTATATTTCTTAAAGGTATTGTAGTCGTTCTTCCGGGTTGCATACTGCAACAGGTGAATGGTTTGTGGATTGAATAGGTGTGCCTCCCCTCTGCGTTTCCACTGGTATATACCACCCACTTCGAGATCCTGTACCGTGGAGGCTGCGGTTGGGAACGCCAGTTGATGCCTGATGAGCACTTCGCGGGCAATACCGTCATAGCCAATACCCTCAATGCGGGAAACCGATCCGGTAAAACATTGCTCCACTACGTCATGATTCAGCCCCAGTATCTCGAATATCTGCGCCCCCTGGTAAGATTGCATAGTGGAAATACCGATCTTGGACATGATCTTCAGCAAACCTTTACCTACCGCTTTCTTATAGATATAAAGGTATTTTTCCAACGGCAGGTCATCTGCAAAAACACCACGCCGTTTCAAATCTGCAATATTGGCGTAAGCCATGTAAGGATTGATCGCACTGGCTCCATATCCGATCAGGGTGGCAAAGTGGTGTGTTTCACGTACATCGCCACTTTCCACCACCAGTGAAGTTTTTGCCCGGAGGCCGGTCCGGATCAAATGATGGTGTACCGCACCAACGGCCAACAAGGAAGGTATTGGAGCCCGGTAAGCATTTGCGTTCCGGTCGGATAGAATCAAAATATTAGCGCCATTACGGGTTAAGTCCTCTGCTACTGCACAGATGTGATCGATCGCAGCCTTCAGTCTTCCACTTTGACCA
>JAGQXH010000718.1 GCA_020436695.1 Lewinella sp.
CCGATACCCGTATCCAGCAGATCAAAACGGATTTGATAAAATTGTTTGGTTTCTTTAATCAGCCTAACCTGCAGATCAATATAGCCATGGTCCGTAAACTTGATGGCATTACCGATAAGATTGAAGAGGATCTGGCTCAGGCGGATCTGATCACCGTTTAAACGATCGGGCAATTTCTCATCGAGATGAATCTGGAAGCGCAGTGCTTTTTCACCCAGTTTGGGCCGCATGACCGACTTCAGCTGTTCGGTCAGTTCCTTCAGGCTGAATTGCTTGTTCTTAAAAACGATCAACTCATTTTGTAAAGCGGAGATCTGCAAAATATCATTAATGATACCCAACAATACATCTGAAGATTGCTTGATGGAATCTATGTAATGATGTTGCTCTTCATTCAGGGGTGAAGACAAGAGCAGATTAGTCATCCCCACTATGGCATTCATCGGTGTTCTCATTTCATGGCTCACGCTGGCCAGAACCTGCTCTCTGAACTTGGCCGTTTGCTGGGCCAACTCGTGCGCCTTCTTCAGTTCTTCGGATAACTTCCGTTCCGTAATATCCTGTATGATGCCGTTATACACAAAATGATCGGGCCGGATAGGTGTCGATTGGCATTGCAGAGAAAGGTATACCTTTCCACCGTCGGAACGGTTTAGGGTAATATCTCTTTTGGCTCTGCCTCCCAATTTGGCTTCCTGTTCGAGTTCCATCAATGGTGCAAAAGGACAGTCGGCAGACATCAGATCCTCGCAGGTAAAACTGGTAGTAGCCGGATCGAGCCCGAAAAGACGGTAGGTTTCCTTGGAGGCATAGAAATAGCGTTGCTGTGGATCACATTCCCAGTGGCCGATCTTTGCGGCACGCTGGGCTTCCTCCAAACGGGACAACACATTTTTTCGTTCGATGGAATACCGCAGCGCTTTTGCAAGTTGCTCACCGCCGAATTCCCCTTTTACCATAAAATCCTGTGCTCCGGCTTTTACTGCATTGATCCCCAGTTGTTTATCAGACCGGCCAGTCAGAACAATAATGTTTTGATCTGAGTAGGAATTCAGCATCCTTTCCAACGTTTCGAAGCCGCTGCTGTCCGGCAGACTCAGGTCGAGCAATACAGCAGAAAACTCCTCGCCTTCCATCGCTTTCAAACCATCTGCCAACGTCTGACATTTCACTACTTCACACGATATCAGACTGGACTCCCCAAGCAATATCTCAATCAGCCGGGCATAGCTTACATCATCCTCGATCATTAAAACTTTGGACCTCGCAACAAAATTATGCAAGTTTTTATCCATCACTCTTAGATTAAAATCCACAGGTAATGCCGATAGAAACGGGTTGGAAGTGTTTTTTTAACAACTGCGAAGACAGTATTTAATAAAAATACTGCATAACACGCAAAAGATTGCGGTACATGGCAAAAAAATCAAATGCGCCTTATTAGTATAGGGGGAGCTTTTCGGTTTTAAGTCCGGGTAATTAAGCAAAAATAGTCTCTTATCAATGATTGGATGAACCGGATTTACATACAAGAATAATAAAATATTTTGATCATTAAAAATTATCCATACAATAAGTTTATAATGGACACATTTCGGATGATGAGGATTTGTTAATGACAATGGAGATTCTCTAACTGAGGAGTTCGGATGTTTGAGTGTACGAGTGACCACAAAGCCGGTGAATAAATGATCCACCCGATTTATAAGTCATACCCTATCCATTTTTTCATCACAAAGTTATCGAAGATCATCCCTTCAATCTTCACCTGCTGGGGCCGCACCAATGAAAATCCCATGCCTTCGAAAAAAGGCCGGGCCGTGATGCTGACGTCAGAGCGGATCTGTTTCAGGTCCTGTTGCCTGGCATAATGTTCAAGCTGCTCCATCAGTCGCCGGGCTACCCCTTTCCCCTGGTGTAAATGCGAGACAAACAGAATATCCAGATAACCACCCGGCGTGATGGACCCCATTCCCAGTAAAGTCTTTCCTTCTTCTGCCAGCAAAAAATACTGATCCCGGATCTTTGCCAGCCAGCGCGGCCTGTCTTTCACCCGACTGGACCAGACCTTGACCTGCTCATCGGAATAATCCCGGATATTGACCTGAAGAATGGTGTTGGTGAAGAGTTCGGCGATAGCATCATAATCGGAAGGCGTGGCCTGGCGAATGGTCATAAAGGAAGGATTATGGTTCGTATTGCTTGGTTATTCCCAACGGATATGCAAGGGGAACCGATATACATATTTGATGGTCTTGCCATTTCGCCTGGCTGAAACAAATGGTGGTAAATCAGTTATAGACTGAATAAATGAAACAATACTACTCTTTCAGATGAGATAAAATCTACTTTCGGTGGGCAACTCACCCACTCACTCTTCACCGCTCACTCCTTCCCTAATACCTCCTCAATTCCGAATATCCCTGAAAACAAACTACACGCCAGCTTTCCAACACCGTCTGCACATCTGTCAGTTCATAGGCGGCAAAAGCAGCAATACACTCCCGGGCGTTGGCGGGTAGTAAAAAATCACGGGAAAAATATTCGGGAGAAGCGCCCTGAGTGGTGGGTATGATCTGCCGGGTACTGTTAGACCAGATCTCAAAGCCCAAGCCATGCTCCAGACTCAGTCGTTCCAAAGCCTGAATATATTTCTCTTCCTGGGTATGCAGCAGACAGGAGAAAGTGTGATAGCCCGACCGTTTGAACAACGACAACTCATCGAAAATGGGAACACGACGACAGCCGACTACATTATGGCCGATCACTTCCCGGTCAAAAAGAATGATATCACGATACCGGCGATCGGAAGAAGGATCGGGAATGTTAATGATCTCTCCACGGGCCGGATCAAGCGGACGCACCCAGAGGATCTCTACACGTTTTTGGTAACGTAGGCGGATGCAGGTAGGATTAGACGGATAATGATCCGGGCCGAATTTACCCCACACGCTCTTGGCGATGCCCTTCTTTTTCAAGGCCACCGCCGCTATACCCAGGGCCCACCAGATCTCCGCTTGAGCCGGGTCGAGAGCCACTGCTTTTTTGCAATAGTATAATGCCGGTTTCCATTCCGCCCGCTTTTTATAGATCAGCCCCAAACGTGCGTAAGCCTGGGTCCATAGCTTATCCAGACGGATGATCTTTTTGTATACCTTCACCGCCAGATAGCTGTCTCCTGCAGCTTCATACCTCAATCCGTCACGGTACAGTTGCTCTATTTTCCGGCGAAGATCACTCATGATATGCGGAGTTCTCAGAATTTTTCAGATGGGCATTCCAATGCCCGGCCGGGAACAAATATATGCTTATTGACCATGCATGTCCAGTGGATAAAATAATTTAGGAAAAAATTTTCTGCACAGATTTCCGTAACTTATCAGGAAATTGCGGTATAAAAAACCAAAGAATAGCAATTTATCAGGTGGATGATCAGCGGCCGATGGTGAACGGCCCACGGCATCCGGCGAACGGTTGAAGAGAACGCAAATGGGATGCTCTGCATTCGAGATAATTTCTTTCTTCCGTAAACCGGATACCAGATACCGTCCTCCGTACACCTTTAAACTATCCTAAATCATGAAGACGAGAACTTTTATTGTGTTAATGATCAGCCTGCTTTCCTCTAGCCTGTTGAGCGCTCAACAAAGTGAGGTAGACCGGCAGGCCCAAAGAGCCAAGAACAGGGCCAAGTATAAAGTGGACAGGGAAGTAGACAAGACTGTTGATAAGGCTATGGATGATGTTATCGGCAGTATTTTTGGAAAAAAGAAAAAGAAAAAACAGGAAACAGGAACTGAAGTGGAAGAGGCTGAAGCGGTACCCGTTGAAGCTCAGCAAGATCCTGACGCTTACGATGAGGCCGAGGCCGAAAGAAGAGCACAGGCCCGGGTGGCTGCTATGATGGGCGGCGGTACGAACGAAGACTGGGAACCGGTCAAAAACGATTTTCCCATCAGTTTTGACATGGAAGTCATTTCCGATGACAAAAAAGACAATACTCATATCAAATATACTTTCGACACCTGGCTGTTGGGTATGGAATTCCAATCAGACGAACAGAAAGATAAAATGCTGCTTATTCTGGATAATGAGAAAGGCACCATGACCACCGTTACGGGTGAGGCCGGTAGCCGGCAAGGCTACCGGATGGGGCGCGGTATGATGAACATGGGTACAGCTGTAACGGAAGAAATGGATTCCAAGGACATCAGCATTACACCTACTGGGAATACCAAAATGATCGACGGCTATTTCTGCCGGGAATATCTCATCAAAACAGAAGATGCAACAACCAATGCCTGGATGACCAAAGAGATACAGGCC
>JAGQXH010000719.1 GCA_020436695.1 Lewinella sp.
TCTCCAACTCATGCAGGATCAGCAAATGGAAGAAGCCAAGGTGAACTTCCAAAAATCGCTTCAGTATCCGGTCGATCTACGCACCAAAGCACTGGCTACTTACTGGATCGCCGATATCGATCACACTAGCGGTGACTATGCGAACAGTATCCGGAATATGAACCTATTCCTCACTGTGGCTAAAACGATGAATAACCTGCCGGACGAAGCCTCCATCTTTACCGGCAACTACATACAGGGATATAACTATCTGAAACAGGAAAACTACCCGGCCGCGCTGGGATTTTTTGAGGAAACGGTCAATGGAATCCGTCGCAATCAGAGTTTCATCGGCAATACGGAAGTAAAGAATCAGTTGCTGGGAGATGCCACCTTGCGGGCCGGTGATGCCTATTTTAAGCGCAACCAATATGCTCAGGCCCTGCGATACTACGACGAGGCTATCAACCGGCGCTATTCCGGATATGTTTACGCCATCTTCCAGAAAGCTATCATTGAAGGCCTCCAGGGGCGTCCCACCGAGAAGATCCTGGCGCTGGAACGTATCCCGCAGGAATTTCCCAGATCGGAGTATGCCGATGATGCGTTGCTGCAACTCGGCATTTCCTATCAGGAGATCGGACAATTGAGCCGGGCCGCTGCACCACTGCAAAAACTGGTGACGGACTACCGTACTACTTCGCCCCTGGTCAATCAGGCCCTCATCCAGTTAGGTCTGGTCAGTTACAACCAGGGGAATCTCGAAACGGCCATCAATTACTACAAGCAGATCTTCTCCAACAATCCGGAACCGGGAGAAGCCAATCTGGCCCTGGCAGCGCTGGAAGAGATCTATATCGATGACCTCGGCCGGGCGGATGATTATTTCTCTTTTCTGGAAACCGTACCGGGTTATAAAGTGGATAATATGGCCAAGGACTCCATCAACTTCCTGGCGGCGGAGTCCCAATTTGAAAATGCCAACTACAACCGGGCCATTCAGTCCTATACCGACTATCTGCGCAAGTTCCCGAACGGGCGCTATGTGTTGACGGCAACCTATCACCGGGGTGAATCTTACGCCGTGCTGAAGCAATACACTGAAGCATTACAGGATTACGAGTACGTGGTAACCCGCGGGCCGAGTCGTTTCTACGTAAAAGCACTGGAAAAAGCGGCGATCATCGCTTATAACCATGAGCTTAATTTCGATAAATCGTACCAGTTGTACCAACAGTTGGAACTCGCTGCGCAGGATGCGGACACCCGTTTTGAGGCTCAATTGGGTGCACTGCGATCGGCCTACCGGATCAACAATACACAGGCCGTGTTTACCCTGGCGGGTAAGGTAGCCAACAGTCCCAATGCTACCCAGCAGCAGAAGGCTACCGCCAACTTTTACCTGGGTAAGATCGCTTTCGATCGCCGGGACTACGACGGAGCGCTCACCTCCCTGAATTCAGTAGTGAAGAACAGCGATAATGAGCAGACAGCTGAAGCCCGGTATCTGATCGCTTACATTTATTATCTCAAACGCGATCTGAATACTGCCCGCAGCATGACCCTGAATGCCAATAAGGAAAGCTCCGCCTATCCTTACTGGGTGGCCAAAAGTGTAATCCTGTTGTCCGATATTCTGGCTGAACAAGGCGACCTGTACAACGCCCGTGCGGCCTTGGAAGCCCTGCTGGAAAACTATAAGGAAGATCAGGAATTGATCAATATTGCCCGGACGAAACTCAATCAGATCAATCAGCAGCTCAACAATGCCAGCCGACTACAACCGGAGGGCAATTCGAATCGTTTGGAAATGATTGAAGAAGGAGGGAATAATAACTAATAGAGCATGGGTTGCATGGTCCAAGCCATCCATGCAACCCATGCCCTCCGACAAGCCATGCAATTAAAAAACTCAGCTAAGCACAACATAAAATGAATAACAACCTATCATATCGTTTATCTGCCCTATTGTTCGCGCTTGCGCTCTGCCTGCCCGGCCTGCAGGCCCAGGATCTGCCGGGAGGCGAAGTGGATGTGATCAAAAGCTTTGATGCCCGCCTGCTGGATGCTGATAAGATCAACATTCGGCCGGAATTGCCGCCACTCGATACCATTACCAAGTTGCAAACCTATTCTGCCCTGAATAAGACCCTGGAAGTGGATTATCTGCCTCCGCAGATCCGCCCTCTGGCTATGCTCCGTGACGGCGTGCCCCAGTCCTACAACGGATTTCTGAAAGTTGGTGCCGGCCTGCCGAATGCTTTTTACGGAGAAGGCTCCTACTACATCACCACCGTCAAGAATCTGGACTTCGGGATCAACGCCCGCCACTTTTCTGCGAATAACAACAAAAAGGTAGAGAATCAGCGCTTCAGCGAAACTTATGGTGCCGTGGACGGCACCTATTACTTCGACCAGGGATTTGCCGTGAACGGCAAGATGAAATACAACCGCGATGCCGTTTATTTCTACGGCTATAACAAACTCAATGAACAACTGGATACGAATCAGACCCCATACAGTTTCGAGCCGGAAGAGATTAAGCAACGCTTTAACATCATCGATGCCAGCGGTTCTATTTTTAACGGGGAGCGCACCGAGGCAGACTTCAACTATTTTGCCGGGGTAGACGCCTATCTGATGCGCGATAATTACGCTGCCCGGGAAAATGGACTGAAGTTGACCCTGGACGCCACCAAGTGGTTTAGAAATTCCGATCCGCTGCAGATCAAGCTGATCACCGATTTCACTTCCTTTAAGAATTCGGAAAAACAAACACTCAACAACTTTTATCTGCAGCCCAGCTATACCTATCACGCCGATCGTTTCAAAGTGAAAGTTGGTCTCAATGTAACTTCTCACGAGGATGACTTTTCTTTCTTCCCCGATATTGAAGCCAGTGCCAACATTATTGAAGGACTGATAGGTGCCTATGTAGGTGCCGGCGGTGATCTGAAAAAGAACACCTTCCGTTCCCTGAGTGACTACAATCCTTACATCGAATCGAAGGTCGATCTGGAAAATACCCGCTACTATCATTTTTACGGAGGGGTAAAAGGTAATTTCAAGGGAGTGGATTACGACGCTCAGATCGGCTACAAAACTACTGAGAACCTGGCCCTCTTCGTTATCAGTGATTTTATGGACTCTATCCCCCGCTTCGATGCGATCTATGACTCTGTAGATATTTTCCTGTTCAAAGCTTCTTTATCAGCTCCGATCTTCAAGGGATTTGAGCTGATGGGCTCCGTCAGTCAAAGTATTTTCTCCCCGCAACGCGAGGAAAAAGCCTGGCACCTGCCCACCCTTTCCGTCAACGCCACTGCTCGTTATACTACACCCGATCAGAATATCCGTTTCACGGGGGAATTCTTTCTGGAAAACGGCGTTTCCTATAAGGCGGCAGACGGCACAGCGAAAAATCTCAATGCCCTCTTCGATATTAGTGCCGGAGTGGAGTACTTCTTTACGGAAAATATCGGTGGTTTCGTCCAGCTCAATAACCTGGCCAATAATCGTCGACAACGTTGGCAAAATTACCCCACCTTTGGGCTGAATGCACTTATTGGGGTTTCGGCCAGATTTTAGTGCTCCGATCTAGATTTATTTTGTTAGACCAAACAACTATTTCGCAATGATCCAGATCATGTGATTTTTATTCCATTTTTTTTTGAAAAAAAGCGGAAACCACGTAAATTGAACACATACAAAGGCTATTTCTTAACCAAATAGAGAGCTTATGAATATCTCATTTGATGAGCTGCGCGATATCAAACACCGGTTGCCGACTGGTAGCGTAGGCCGTATCGCGAAAGAATTGAATATTACGGAACAGTCCGTCCGTAATTATTTCGGTGCTAACAAATTTAACCAGAGTAATGATCTTACCGGTAAGCACTATCAGTCGGGGCCAAATGGCGGAATCGTTAGTCTTCAGGACACTACAATTTTAGATCTAGCTTTAAAAATTTTACAAGAACATACCCATAGCTAAAAGCTATAAAGAAAAACGGGAAGTCATTGCATATGACTTCCCGTTTTTCTTTTACTCCCCTTTCGCAAATCACTGGTCAGATCTTTAGGTAAAATTCCTTCGTCAGCTTCTTGTAAGCAGCTGTCCAGTCATTTCTTTTTTCGTGCTGAATGATCAATTGATCAACAGCCGTTTGTTTCTGCTCTTTTTCCAGCTGGATCAACAGACGTTCTATGGGTTTTTCCGCCTTGGGATGCACTTCCGTCATGCGGGTACAGTATAAGTGATAGGTGGCGGCCAGTTCGCAGAAACGCAACCCTTCGATATACGGCAGGATCAACGAAAATTTCCC
>JAGQXH010000071.1 GCA_020436695.1 Lewinella sp.
ACCGGATACTTGAACGGATGGATGATCTCAAAGCGATCATTTAGTTATAGCAATGGCAATCCGGTAAAGTTCCTTTCCATGATCTGTCGCACATCTGCATTCAACCATTTGCCCAAAACCGTAGCGTAAACCTCCCGAAAATCGATCTGGTAGCGCAGATCGCCCTCGTCCAGATCACTCAGATCCGGAGCCGCATTGAAAAAACCGGGATGCGATAACTGTCCGCCGATCAGGAAAAGATTATTAGCCGTGCCGTGATCCGTTCCGCCGCTGGCATTCTGTTGTACCCGCCGGCCGAATTCTGAAAAGGTCATAATGAGGGTATCATCGAGCAGTTTATTTTGAGAAAGATCCTCCACAAATGCCTGCATGCCTGCGCTGTACTGTTCCAGGAGGCGCTGCTGGGTGTTCTGCTGTCCGGCGTGGGTATCAAAGCCGGTAAGGCTGACGTAATAGATGTGCGTATCCGTATCTGCGGTAATGAGTTCGGCGATCTGTTTAAGGTCGCGACCGAAATCCGTAGCCGGATAGGTCACTCTGGAAGTATATATCCGCGCTTGGGTGGCCAGATAGTCGGCTGAGGCCTGAGTATCAATAAGGGTCTTGTACAAATAGGCCACGTTTTCCTCATCGTCGTGGGCATGTTGGGCCAACACCTTGAAATAACGATTACTCGTCATTTTTTTTAATTGCTCCGGACTACTCATAGCAAAACCATTGGTCTCGGCTCCTTTAAGCGCCAGGCTGAGGGTATCGTCCAGTTCCAAAGCAGTATAAGGACGATCGCAGCCGGTGCACTGATGATCCAGATAACGTCCCAGCCAGCCTGTACTCAGGTAGGTATCACTGGCACTGGCGGTGTGCCAGATGTCCATAGAACGAAAATGGGAGCGATCCGGGTTGGGATACCCCACACTGTTAACCACTGAAAGCAGCCCTTTTTCGTAGATAGCGCGCAGGCCGGCCATTGCCGGATGAAAGCCCAGTTCATCACTTACTTTGATCACCTCCGCTTCCGGAATAGCCAGGGTAGGCCGTTGCTGATAATACAGATCGTTTCGATAAGGAACAATGGTATTCAGTCCGTCATTGCCTCCGGAAAGTTGAACCACGACCAGGATCTTTTCCGAGCGGCTGCGAAAGATGCGCTTCGGGGAATAAGCCTGCAGAAAAGATGGCACCATTGCGGCCGTAGAAGCCAGTGCCGTATTTTTCAGAAAATTTCTTCTTTTCATGATTTGGTGTTAAGGCCCCCTCTGCCTTCGGCATCTCCCCCTGGGGGGAGAATCTCGTCGACAACACAGAAGGCAGATTGAAAAATTACCCATCATCGACTGTCGACTCCCTAACACAACTGATATTCCGGCATGGACATAATCCCCGCCACGGCAATCAGTAAGTTCCTCTTTTCATCCGTCTGCCGGGCAATTTCCTGCTCCAGAAAAGCCGGTACTCCAACCGGACGAATCAGTAGATAATCCGTAAGCTGGAGCAGTGGGTCCTCTAAAGTCTTTATACTCAGCAGGTCCCTCACCCCGGAGAGATCGACTTCCGCTTTTACCTTTTCCAGGCGACGGCCACGCGTTTTTGATTCCAGGCTGTCCTTCGGTCTTATGGCCGCATCAGATGCCTCCAGCAACATGATCGGGAGATTGAGCCGGAGCATTAAGGTGGAGTTGTCAATCCAGTTGCGCCCGGCCGGCCAACCGGCCACATTAGGCGGATTGAAGATCATCTGCCCCAACGCCTTTTGCAAAATGACCAAAGCCAAGGGATCCTGAAACCGGGTAGGTAAAGCACGCAACATGCCGGCCAGCAATACCATGGGTGATTTGATCTGGTTGCCCATATTACGGGGCTCGTAAAACCACTCGCTGCTGAAGATGGTCCGCATCAAACCTCCGATATCGTAATTCGATCTGTAAAACTGATCAGCCAGTTGCTGCACCCGGGTTTCATCTACCTTTTCGTTGACAAAATGGCGGTATAGCTTCCGGGTAATGAATTGAGCCGTTTCCCGTCTTTCCAAAATGATATCAATGATCTCATCACCATCAAAATTGCCGGTGCGCCCCATAAACGTCTTCCGGCCGAAGTCGTGGGCAAAGCGACGAAAGATGTACTGTCCGCGCAAATCACTTGACCAGCCGGTAAATGCGCGGGCCGCTTCCTTGACATCCTGCTCTGTATAATGCCCCCTACCGATAGTAAAGAGTTCCATCAGTTCGCGGGCAAAGTTCTCATTGGGTGTTTGCTTGCGGTTTTGTTGATTATTCAGGTAGCGGATCATGGCCGGATCGCGGGCAATGGCCAGCACCAGATCGCGAAAGTTGCCCAGGGCGTGTTGTTCGAGTAGGGCCAGTTGCTGCAGGGCCAGTTCCGGTTGCAGTACCCGACAGGCAAAATGTCCGTGCCAGAACAGCATCATGCGATGCTTCAGCGAGCTGCTTTGTTCATCGGCCATGAGCTGTATCCAGTCGCCGGTGTTGGTAGCTACCTGCCTGCGGGCTTCTTTCCGCCGGGCAGCCCGGGTTTCGGCATCCATAGCGGGCTCCATCTGTTGGCCGCCGGCTTCGGTTATGGCCCGTTCGATGGTCTTATCCTGTGCAGCCTCCTCGAACAACTGGTCGACGGCCTGCGCTACCTCCCAGTTTTGCCGTTGTTGCCAGGCATCGGGGCTCAAACCGAATCCGGCTCGCCAGTAAAGATGTTTGATGCGTTGCATGTTGCTTGTTTTTTGGATTGGACCATTGAACGGCGCCAGGGTTTAAGAGCCACTGAACAATTTAACGTCCTATTAACGGTGATGAGCGAAAAAATGTCAATCTTTGGCCCCCGATGAAAATGGACATTTACAAGCAGTAAAACAGAGCTAACCCATGCGAGCAGTGATCTTTGATATGGACGGCACCATGATCGACAATATGATGGTTCACCACCGGGCCTGGCAAAAGAAGCTGTCGGAGTTCGGACTGATTATGAGTCTGGAAGAAGTGATGGAGAAAGTGCACGGCATCAATGAAGAGATACTGGAACGGCTGTTCGGTGACCGGTTCACACCGGATGAACGCCGTCAGATCTCCCGGGAAAAAGAGGCGGCTTACCGTGAGATATTTAAGCCGGAACTGCGACTCGTGGATGGGCTTAATGAGTTATTGGAGGAACTTTCTGCATCTGGAATAACCCTGGCGGTAGCTTCTGCGGCTCCGCCGGAAAACGTAGATTTTGTGTTGGACAATCTGTCATTGCGTTCCTATTTTTCCACCGTACTGCATTCCAAAAGCGTTGAAAAAGGCAAACCCCACCCGGAGATCTACCTCAAAACGGCCGAACAACTGGGCGTTGATCCAACCGAATGTATCGTATTTGAGGATAGCCCGGTAGGCGCCACAGCAGCTTCCCGGGCCGGCTGCCGGGTAGCAGTGATCACTACTACCCATGCAGCCGAAGAGTTTACAGGCATATCTAATATCCGGGCTTTCATTACTGATTTCAGTGGTTTGACCGGCGAGATCATTAAGAGCTGGTAGGTCCTAGAAGGGTACAAACTCCACCCGCCGGTTCTGCGCCCGCCCCTGCTCGGTCGAATTGTCTCCAACCGGCTGCGCTTCGCCGTAGCCCTGTGATTCTAAGCGGTTTCCATCAATGCCTAATCCGACCAGTGCCTGCCTTACGGCTCCGGCCCGTGCGCCGGAAAGTCGGGTATTGTAACTTTCACTGCCCTGAGCATCTGTATGCCCGCCGATGCGCAGGCGTACTTCCGGATGCTCCTTCATCATACCGGCGATGGACTGCACGATCGGCATGGATTCCGGTAACAGGTCCGCCCGGTCAAAGGCAAATTTGATATCGGTGGTGACGATCTTACCATCGTTCTGTAAGCGGT
Source organism: Lewinella sp. (assembly GCA_020436695.1). GTDB lineage: Bacteria > Bacteroidota > Bacteroidia > Chitinophagales > Saprospiraceae > Flavilitoribacter. The sequence goes on from JAGQXH010000071.1 coordinate 3,887, forward strand.
CATACAGGGAGATGCCCGCCCGGGCTACTTTGATCTCTCCTTTTTCAACTTTATTTTTATTGGCCAGAAGGGCTATTCCCGATAACAGGATCAGGCCGGCTACCACTATTAATACGAGTCTGATATTTTTCATGATCTGATACTTACGTTGTGCTTTCCTGAAGATCGCTGAAAAGCCGGGGGTGAGCTCTTGCTCCCGCTTTTTTTGATCCTGAAAAAGCTGATGAATGAATTCGTCTTCATTATGATTGCGATCCATGGATTACCTTTTTTTGTGCTGAATTTCAGCGGTTAGTCGTTCTCTCAGGTGTCGTTTACCTCGTTCGTAGTGCGTCCGGGCAGTGCCCAGGCTGATCCTCATTACTTCGGCTGCTTCTTCAATAGTGCACTCCTGATAGAATACCAGGTGCAATACCTGTTGCTGCTGTACAGATAGCTGGTTCAGAGCCCTGATCAAAAGCAGTTGTTGATCACTAGGTTCCATGGAAGTTGTTCCTGGTACGGAGATCTGCAACAATTGCTCTTCCGCTTCCAAAGCATGCGGCGATCGTCGACTTTGTACCCGATAATGATCGATGGCAGTAAACCGGATGATCGAAAAAAGCCAGGTCTTCAGCCCGGACTGTCCCTGATAGCGGGCTTTTCCTTCCAATATTTTGAGGTAGGTATTCTGCAACACATCTGCCGCTGATTCCCGATCACCCCGGCAACACCGCAGCGCCCAGGTAAAGCTTTGCGGATGTAATTTTTCCAGCGCCTCTTCCAGCTTTTTTCGATCCATTAAACCTTTTGATTTATTCTTTGGTCGATACAGCACGCACTTTATATTACAAGGGCAGTGCCCAAGCATCAAAATTCGCAACATTTTTCACAAATACGGGTACAAGAAATAGTATTGCTATTTCTTGTACTGTTTTCTTATATTTACCAAAAGCAAAACGATGACGACCAAACTTCTACCAGTATCTGTACTTATTCTCCTGTCCATCCTTTTTGTTGGATGTCAGAACAATGAAAGTGCCCGCATCCGGGAAGCCGCCAGGGAATCCCTACCGGTGATTGACCCAAATACCATAGTAGCTCCTTCCAGTTCTACCGCTTCCGTGAACAGCAGTGTACCGCATTATCAATGTCCGAATAACTGTGTGGGCGGCGTGAGCAGTACTTCCGGTTCTTGTCCGGTTTGTGGTACTGATATGGTGCATAATCAGGCCTACCATAATCCTACTCCTAATCCCACTGTTACTCCAACTTCCGCTGCTACGTCATCAACGGCCCAAAACACAGGTGGCGTATTTCACTACATTTGCAGCAACGGTTGTGCCGGAGGGGCAGCCAGCGCCACGGCATGCGCTACCTGCGGTAATACACTGGTACATAATCAGGCCTATCACAGTCAGGCAGCCACGACTCCGGCCGCTCCAACCCTCAGTTCGCCGGTTTTTAATCAGGCCACTACATCGCCTGCAAGCAGTACTTCGGCTGCCCAGAATGCAGCCGGTGTGTATCACTACACCTGTAGTAATGGATGTAGCGGAGGAGCGGGCAGTGCCATTGCCTGTGCTACCTGCGGCAATACATTGGTACATAATCAGGCTTATCACAATTAGGTAGGTATAGCGCTTCGGGTCTACTTTGCTAACGGCTAAGTGACAACTGTAAGCTCACAAAAAAACTCCGGCCAAAACCGATCAGGCGATCTGCACCGGAATCGGAGTGTGCACCACCGGAATTTCCTCCTTGCAGAGGTACGGTCGATTGATCCAGCAGGTTTTTTGCACCGGCCGAGCAAAGGAGACGATCCTGCCAAAAACGCCGGCTCAGATTGAGGTGAAGCAGATGGTATTCTCCCACCGTCCCCTGCAATAATTCGCCGTTGCTATCCTGATAGAACTGCACCTGACGACCAATGTAACGATGGATCAGGTTCAGGTCGGTTTCGATCAGTGGGAGTTTGTATCGCACTTCATTCTGCATTTCGGGCAACGGGGTGAAGCGGCCGGCATCGGTATCCACCGACAACTCATTGTACAGGCGGGTAAAGGCAAAATTGGTACTCACTGAAAATCGGGTCTTACAGGTATAAGCCAACTGCACATTAAAACCATGCGTTTCGTATTCCTCGAGATTCTGATAATTATAGTGCAGTGACTCGTATTCAGCCAGAATAATGCGGTTCGTGATCTTATTGTAGAACAGGTTGATATTCCAGGACAACAGATGATCACGTATTGATCTTTTTCGGTAGGCAACCGAGACGGTAGCGTTGCGAGCATGCTCCGCTGCCAGATCTGTATTTCCTACAATGTAATGGTTGACATCGATGAAGTTAAAGTGCAATTCCTTGAGTGAAGGGGCTCTGAAACCATGAGCATACCCGGCCCGAACGGTCCAGATTTTGGACGGCTGCCAGGCCAGATTGACGGAAGGGATCAGCGGATGGTCGTATTTGGTGTTGTACCCATATCGCAAGTTGGATTCCAGGGTCAGCCCCTCCAACGGCCGCAGGCGAAGTCCGGCCCACAGGGCGTAATTCCCGCGATTGGTCCGGTTGCGGCCGCCGTCCAGAATTCGCGCACCAGAGCCCGTTTCATACATAATCTCCACTCCGGCCAGCATATTCCAGAAACGATCACCGGTTGTACTCAGGATGCTGCGGTGCAGAAAAGCGGTAAACCCGGTGGTATCCTGTGCACCGGGCACCAGGCTGGTTGTATCGGCCGTCAGGTCCAGTCGTTGAGTCATTCCCAATCGCTGGTAATCATTGAAAGCAGTAGTTGATTGCAGATATAAGCCGGGGCTCAGCCAGGACTCCAGATGAAGGTTATGATCCTGCCGCCGGGTAGTGTACTGGTCGTCAAATGCATAAGGCTGAAACTGAGGGCGACGCACTTCCCCAAAAATGGACAGTTCTTCATTGAAGCGGCCGTATCGATAACGCAGATTGGTGGAATCATTCAGATCATAACGCAACTGTCCGCCCAGCCCGATCTGTCTTTTCGGATTCCAGGGTATTTTCTTGCGACGATAACTTTCTCCTCCAACGGAATTCGCGGTTTCATAAATGCGCAGGCTGTCTTCGGGTGCAAATTGAGCCCGGTAGTGATCGGCCGAGAGTTGCAGCCAGAATTTCCCACTGCGCTTCCCTATCGAAAGGTTATTGTTAAGGATACCCAGGCTTTCCAGTTGATGCCGGGTATCGATCTGCCAGATACCTAATTGCGACTTTTTGGTAATAATGTTGATCACCCCACCGGCCGCATTGCTACCGTACTGAGCCGACAAAGCCCCTTGTACGATCTCCACCCGTGCCACATTACTCAAACTGATCTGGGACAAGTCCACATCCCCATCCACCCGGCCGATCACGGGCACTCCATCGATCATGATCTGTACATTCTCACCACCAATACCCTGTACGAGCAAGCCGTTTCCCAGGATCGGATCCGTATCGATCCGCAAATTGATCTGCTGACTGAGTGCCTCGGCCAGATTAACGAACCCACTGCGTTGTAGTTCTTCTGCTTTAAGTACTTTCACCTGGTGCACGGCTTCTTCCGCAGCAGTCGGTGCATACTGTGCCGTAATGACCACATCATCCAGATCGATGGTCCAGAAAGTCGTGTCTGCTTCTTCCTGAGCCGGCAGCCATACTGCAATTATCTGCAAGACGACCATCATTTCCAATCTTACCCAATTCAAGATGCGGGGAAACCTGGAGTTGCCAAGCATTGGCCGATGCCTGGTATTATCGCCTTTCACATTCCGAGAAGTCATACTCAAAACAATTCGATTAACTGATATCCATATCTACTGTGCTCTGCTGATATCATCTACCTGCAACATGAGTTCTACTTTTTGCAGCATGTTGTGAAAGGCATATAGTTCACCCAGGGAAAAGACCAGCCGCATTTTTTCAAATGGTGTCTCGACCTGTATATTCCGGAAATTGCAGCACTGGTCCGGCAGATCGTGATGATCCCGGTAATAGCTTTCGATCACCTTAACCAGGGAGGTAAATTCATTTCGGTCCTGATCGATGGCAATATTGTTAAAAGCCACCTGTATGCATTTACAATGACGGCATTGCACTACATAGCCGTAGCGATCTTTATGGAGTATCTGAATATCGTGTCCCTGTTGGTGAGCTTGCATGAGTGATTGATGTTATGATGCGAAAGCACCTGTAATTACAAAATCATAAGATCAGACAGTAGCTGTATTGGGCAGGTCGTTTACTAGTTCGCGCCACTGCTGCAATTCTGCCTTACCCGGTTTGCGGGCTCCGAAAAAGTAGACGATGAGATTGCCTTCAGCGTCAAATAGTTCGAGGCTGGTTACGATGCCGTCGGCCGTCGGCTTGCGCACTACCCAACTGGTATGAATGGCTTCTGTATTCAGATGCAGGTTGAATTGCGGATCAAGTACGTTGTACCAGGAGCCGTAATACTTCAGGTTCTTCACCGTTCCGGTATGGATCTGTACGCAGCCGGAACTATGCACAAAACACATGATAGGCACGTCCAGACTGGCGGCCATTTCCAAAGCCCGAACAACGGCCTCATTATCTACTTTTTCGGCCAAGCCTTCCGGAGCCAGCCGCAGGGCCTGCGTTCTGGTAACTCCGTATTTCTTCAGCATCCCGAAAAAGTGATGCGTGTCCTGCAGGTCGCTCCAGGCTTGCTGAAAACCGGCTACATCTATCTTCTCGTCCGGTGTTTCCGCTTTGCGGTATACCGGCGAGTGGTCTACATCAGTAATAAATCCCTGATCGGCGGCCTTAAAGGCTTCCACCAGCCGGTGGTAGGCATCCACATCGGTCTTCCCCGTTGAAAAGATCTTATGGACGGCTTCTCCCCGACCATTGAAAAACTGAAAAGAAAAGAGGGTATCCATTTTACCACGTGGCATGATCACCGCCAGACCGTACTTCCACTCATTCATAAAAAAGCGCAGATCGATATCCGGATTAACGGCTACTCCCACATTATTGGAGCCATCGTAAAAGGAGATGTTATCGTATACCCCTTTGCGTTCGTGTATACAGTGCTCATTACGAGTAAGAGCCATTACGTACCCCAATCTCTTGATCTGCAACAGGAGATCCTTCCAATCACCCGCCAGACGGGTAACCAGATCACCGGGTTCAAGCGTGAGGAGTTCGACCTCGCTGATGCCGAGGGTTTTGGCCAAATCACGATTGCGCAGTTTAGGTTGTTGCGCTTTAAGTTCCGCCAATTGTTGTTTCAGTTCGGTTACAGACTTCATATGGCAAAATGGTAATTAATGGGCCATCCGTTACAGGATGACGCCCGATGGTAGTATTGATATTAAAAATGTCTTTGAGGCTTTTTTCAGTCAGTACTCTTTCCGGGCTACCTCGATACCGGATCGTTCCTTCCTTCAGCAGCAGTATTTCATCAGAACACTGCGCGGCCAGGTTGATATCGTGCAGAATCGCCAGGATACCGATCTGCTGTTCCCGGGCAAGTTGCCTGACCTGTGCCAAGAGGTAATACTGCTGTTCAATATCCAGGCTATTGGTCGGTTCGTCCAGAAACAGGTACTGATGCGAATACAAATGGCGGCTGCAATTCAGTTGAGCCAGACATTTGGCCAGTAGAACGCGTTGCCGTTCTCCACCGGAAAGTTGATGAAAATACCGCCCGATGAACTGCTCCAGATCCAGCCTGACCATCACTTCATCGATAATGACCGATCGCTGATACCGGCTTAGATCTCGATGCCGGCTGTAAGTGCCCATTTCTACCAACTCCTCTACCCTCAACGGGAAATTCAATTGCAGCTGCTGAGACAATACGGCCCGGCGACCAGCCATTTCCACAGGGCTGATCCTTTGCAAAAGCATGTCATCCCAGACAATACGGCCTTCTACTATCGGCAAACGGCCGGTCATTGCTTCCAGCAGGGTGGTTTTACCGGCACCGTTCCTACCCATCACCGTAGTGACCTTACCGGGGCCTATACAGCAATTCAACTGCCGCAGCACCCGGCGCGCTCCCCGGTTCACGTATACGTCCTGCACCTGTATCATAGCCATCCTTTTTCCTGCTGACTCCGCAGTAACAACCACAGAAAAAAAGGAGCTCCTACCATGGCCGTCAAAATGCCGATGGGCAATTCTGCGGGAGCAATAATAGTACGCGCCAGGGTGTCCGCCAGGATGAGAAAAACGGCTCCCGTCAATGCGGAAGCCGGCAATAGATATCGATAATCCGTACCTCGGATCAGGCGCAGGAAATGCGGAACGATCAGTCCCACAAATCCGATCAACCCGGTCATCGAGATACAACATCCTATCACCACGGAAGAGATCAGTATGATCCGGGTTTTCACTTTTTCTACGGGTACTCCCAAATAGGAGGCTTCCTGCTCACCCAGTAGCAATGCATTCAATGCCCGGGACTGTCCGTACAGTATAAAGCCGGCGGTGATCACGAACGGCCCAGCTAATTGCACCTGGCTCCAGTTGGCCCCTCCCAAACTACCCATACTCCAGAATGTAATATCTCTCAGTTGTTGGTCATCGGACAAATAGATGAATAGGCCGGAGATCGCTGCCGCAAAAGCCGAGATCGCAATTCCAGCCAGCAGCATGGTCATCACATATACTTTTCCCTGTCGGTAAGAAAGAAAATAGACCAGATAGGTGGTGATAACGCCACCGATGAAGGCTGCCATGGCCACCAGGGAGTGTTGCAGTATTTTAGCCAGCGGAGCCAATACGGAACCAGCCAGCACAATAGCCACCACGGCGAATAACATCGCACCACTGGTTACTCCAATAATGGTCGGATCGGCAAGTGGATTACGAAATATACCCTGAATGGCCGCGCCAACGATGGCCAGTCCGGCACCGGTCAGACCAGACAACAGTATTCTGGGCAGGCGAATATGCCACAATAGAAACCAAGTGGCCTCCCAGCCGTCAGCCTGCTGGCTCCAGAAAGTACTCCAATCGATGCGATAGGCCCCAAGGAACAGACTACTGCCCACACTGATCAGCAGCAGTACGGAAAGCAATAGATAAAAACTTCGCCGGCTCATAGTTCCTGCATTTGATGGATGGCCCGGGCCAGTTGATCAGCAGCCTGCGCCGCGCGCGGACCGAAAGCAGTGAGATAGTGACCGTCCATAGCTACCACTCTTTTATGTTGAAAGGCAGGAGTTTGTTCCATCCCGGGAATGCGACTCAAGCCCTCTACACCGTCCAAACTGGCCAGTCCGCTACTGAACATCAAAATGACGTCAGGAGCGGATTCGACCAGCGCTTCCGGTGTTAATACCTGAAAACCTTCAAAGGCAGTAATGGCATTTTGGCCACCGGCCTTCTCGATAATGACTGCCGCAGCGGTACCGGTGCCGGCAACCGACAAGCGGCCCATACCGCGGGCGTAAATGAACAAGACTTTCGGTTTATTGGCATATAGGCTGAGGGTTCTGCTCAATACCAGGCTATCGTGTTCGATCCGCTCATAGAGCAGATCAGCCAATTCCGACCCGCTTTCCAGGTATCGGCTCATGTAACGGGCTGCGTGGGCAGCATTGAAAAGCTGATGGCCGGTGGGCACAGCCACGATCTGTAATCCGGCCATGCGTAACTGATCCAGCACCGGTTGCCCCTGAGTACTCTGTTCCACAAAAAGCACATCCGGTTGTAGTTGCAAAATGGCTTCTGCGTTCAATTGACTTATGTGTCCCAGTTTCGGGATGTCATCGGTAGATTTGGGATACGTACTGGTGACATCGGTTCCGACGATCTGCCCGCCGTGGCCAAGGTCGAACAATACTTCCGTCAGCATGCCGCTGAGGGAGATAATACGTTTTTCCCTCGCCGGCAGTTGCGGCGAACTTTCCGTTCCTGCCTGTTTCCCAGCCGGTTGACAAGACGAAAAGGCAATAATCAGGACCAATATATATAGCTTTATTGGGTGGGTCATGTACTGTTTTTTAGTAGTGGTCGAGAGGGGTCAGAAGTTAAAGCAAGTGGCAACTTAATTAACGATCAGTCGACGTACAATACGGTCGGTACCGATCTGTATATTGATCATATAAGTGCCGGCTGCCAGACGATCTGCCGGCAATTCGATCCGGTTACTGCCATTGTAAAGGGATATGGAAGCACGATACAATTGCTGCCCACTGACATTAAATACGGAAATAGAGGCCGGGAGGCGGCTTGATTGATCCAATTCTAGATCAATAATAGCATGATCGACAGCAGGATTGGGATACAAGCGGAAAGCCGGCACGTAATCCGGTAATTCATTAGTGGAGGAAACGAGGGAAGTTTGGAAGGTTTTTTCCAGCGTACTTACACCGGTGGTAGAACCTTCAAAATCGAGAAACTGTACCTTCCAGATGCTACTGTCTGCCGTTTGTACAAAGTAAACTACGTCTTCGGGAACAGACCATTGAAAAGTACTCAGATCAAACGCTTTCCAGTCATAACCTATGGCGGTGAGGCTGTCGGCAAAGGGACCGTCATAGTCTTCGTAACGGATCGTTAACGGATCAATACCACTGACTTTGGCCACCTGCACGCCGGCATTACTCAGTACACCGGTCACCGTATAATCTAATATCCCTCCTTCTCCATCGTCCAGTGGAGTAACATAGCGGGTAAATAGCAGGTCCCAGGAAACCGGTTCGAGATCCAACACTTCATTGGTTTCAAAATGATAATAAGCCAGTGTTTTTCCGGTAAAATCAGACTTGATGACCGATTGGACCACTTCATTAGTCCCATCCAGATCAGCGTATTTGAAGGTATAAGTACCGCTGATCAGCGATTCGATCAATAGCTTTTTGTATGCTCCATCCCGAAGTTTAATGACAAATACACGGGTGCCGTTGACGGTATGGGTGTTAAGATCATAGGCTCCCCAGCCAAAATCGAATGGATCACCTGGTGTAGCCACGTGATTGAAAGCCCCTGCGGTCCAGGAAACCTCATCGTTATAGATGCGCTGCAGGTCACTGGTATCGACGCTCGAAAAATCTGTGGAAGTGGACAAATAGAGTTCCACCTGAGGTAATGGCTCCATAGCAGAAGCGATACCCTCATTGACGAAGATCCCCAGATCCTGGGCTCCGACTGAAAAAGCAATGTCCCAATCGGTATGGGCAATCGAAGTGACAGATCCGTCATGCAAAGAATAAAAAGCAGCATTGGCATATCCGACTCCTACGGAAATCTGATCGATCTGTGCCCCTGCAAGATGAGCAAGGCTAAAGAGAAGTAAGGATAATTGTATTTTTTTCATCATCAGGTATTCAAAGGTTTGTTTGGTGTACCTCCCAGTGAGGTGATCCTGATCATAAAAGTATAGGTTGAAATCGCGACAACAAATTTTATTTAGACTAAATCCAAATAATTACTTAATATTCGACAATCCCCTTATCGGTGTAAGGTATACCGAATACCAATGTTAGGTGCCCGTGATTGAGAATGACTTGTAAAAGACCACTAAGATGAGGTACTTATTATGCTACGAGGCATCTTGTAGCCGCTGGTTTGAAAAGCCCTATTGATCTTCAATGCAATAGGCTTCCCGATCGCTATCGTGCTTGTTAAGCCATTCCAAGAATCAATTCCGCCAGGGAAGGGCATTCACCCGCTCCCCTACTTTATAGCCCAGTTCCAGCCCGGCATCCGAATCACTCTGAAAATGAACGCCCAACGGCACGCGTGAATAGGCATTTTCCTGAGCCATATTATAGAAATTCTCAAAAGCACGGGGATTGCCGTTGAATTCCGTACGGCCTTCATGGCTGCGATCCGTAAAAGAATAATTGGAGCCAAAAAGGTCGGCCAATACTTCTGCGGCAGCAGCGGCAAAAGTCGCATGTCCGGAAGGATAAGCCGGAAAAGGCGGCGTAAAGTAAGCACCGGAACCGTCCGGACACATGATGGTATTCCATTCGGTATCACCTATCACCCGGCGAATGAAATCGATCGGCCGCTCACAATTGTACTTATACTTTTCTTCCCAGCTTTTAATACCGGCATCACAGAGGGCAAAGCATACCTTGGCGTAGGCGTATACGGCAAAATCGAGTGATACATCCTCACGTTCCACGATCTGATTGGTAATGGAGATCATCCGAGTCGGGGGCGTAAAGGTCAAGATCGGGCAATCATCGCTCCAGAATTCGGCGATCCAGCGATCTTCAGGCCGGGCTCCCTGCTTGATCCGGTTGACCAGTTCCCGTACAGCCCGGGCCTGTTCGTAAAACTCCGAACCGGTTTCTTCACTGTACACCGGTGGTGGCGGGCCTACATCGGCAGCAGTAGCCGCAAAAGTGCGCACCTTACCCCAATGCGGCAATAAGGCTGGGGCGAAGTCAGGGAAAGTAGGCCGCCACAAACCATTTCCTGTCGGAGGAATATAATTGGCATCCACATTTTTCAGAAAACCTTCGTGTCCCCAGTGGTCTGTTTCCGACCATTTATAAATGGCATGAGCAATATCATGACCGTAGGCCACCGACCGATTAAATATTTCCTGAGATACCCGTTCTTCCAACTCTCGTTCGAGCCGGTCGGCAAGATTGATAATGTGGAATTGCTGGGAAGCCGGTGCCGTAGGATAGTAATAGAAAAAGGCCGCCTCATAGGCCGCATTAAGGCACAGTTCCCAATCGTATTCTACCTCCACCTCAGGCAGCGGCAATTCCAAATGATCCAGAAAACCGGCAAAGGAATTGTACTGTCCGTTCGTACCGTGTACAATGGCTTCGTAAGCAGTAAGTGCAATATACGCCGATGTGCGGGCCGATACCGGCGGCCGGTAACCGTCGGTGAAGCGTTCTACATTCAGCAACAATTCATTCCAGGCCAACGGAATTGTACTGTTATATTCGGATGCATCAGGCAGATCGATCACGATCACTTCTTCGCGGGAACAGGAGGTAATAACAAAAATAGGCACTAGCAGCGCCAACAGATAAAGTAAATTGATTCTCATTCGTTTACTAATTGTACTTGAGCAAATGCGGGGATAAAATTTAAGAGCGTCCGATAGTATGGGAAAAGGATCAGGCGCATACGGTTTGCCCTGGTTCATCAAACCGTACGAATCTGATGCCACACCTACACCACCGGCAACTCATTTCCAAAGTCATTCACATGCCCCACTGACCAATGCTTCGTATTGTGCCTTATAAGCAGGTAGATCCACCGAAGACTGTTCGATCTGTAGGAACAATGCTCTCTTTTTTTGTTCCAATGCTTCCAGCTGGGATTGCAGGCCATTAAGAGTGGTCACGATCTGACGGTCGGCCTGCGCTGCCTGATCTACCGTTTGTTTGATCGAATCATTCAGGAATTGATAGACTTCGAACATTCGGATAAGATTGGCATTGCGAACGGCCAGCATATTCCGCTTTTCATCATTCGGCATATCTGCCGGCAACTGTTGATCCAGTTGCCCGACTACCCGATCCCAAACAGCGTCCGTCTCTCGGGCCAACGCCTGGCGATGACAAAGAATGCGGTGCTCTTCGGTGGCGCAGTCCCACAATTGGTGTTCGAAGGTGAAAGTATTGGTGCAAGCCTGCACCAGCATAATAATTCCGGATAAAATCACCGGTAAAAACCGGTTCGTCATCTTAGTTTTTGATGTATATACGTCTGTTTTAAAAACATGTTGCTTTCTTCATATGTTAAAGAGGAGAAATTTGCTACCTAATGTTAGGTAATTTACCTCCTAAATATCAGGTCTCCGCTACAGATATTCTTCCCATTCTGCAAAATTCTGCGTGATTCCATAATTGCGAGTATGTAGGCCTTCCTGTCGCAGCTTCCCGAACACAATTTCGACCGGACCTAACCGTGCTCCCAAAATATTTGTTAGTCTTAAAGAAAAATTTTTTGCTGGAAATGAGTACAAAAGGCCTACTGTCTGCTTATAGCAGAAGAACAGCAATAAACCCGCTGAGGAAGTAGTTTATATAGGCCCTGTATTAGCAAACTGTCAAACAAACCAAATGAGATTCATTGCATTATTAATCACCATGTTCTGCCTACAGGCAGGTCACAGCCAGGAATGGCTAACCGATATGGATCAGGCAGCACAAACAGCCTCGCAGGAACACCGCAACATTATCCTTGTTTTTCAGGGATCAGACTGGTGTGCTCCGTGCATTAAACTGGAAAAGGAGATCTGGGACAGCCCGGAATTCCAGGAATATGCAGCTGAACACTACGTATTGTTGAAAGCGGATTTTCCCAGAAGGAAGAAGAATCAGCTCCCTGCCGCCCAGCAGAAGCACAACGACCGGTTGGCGGGAAAATACAATCAAGAAGGCTTCTTTCCCCTGGTTTTAGTGCTTACCCCCGACGGGAAAGTACTTGGGAAAACCGGCTATGAGCACCTGTCTCCCGAGGAATATATTCAATTACTCCAATCTTTCGAAGCATCATAATTAGGATAAGTCTCCAGTCGTAAGTCAATAGTCTCCAGTCTTAGTAGTAAGTGTTAAAATTCAGAACAGCAATGCGAAACTATCGGGATCCAAGCCCCCATTTTACAGCAAGTCGGGCCAGTTCTCTTCATTTTACTACTGACATGATCGGCTTACGACTTACGACCGGCAAACTGACAATTTTATATAAATGAAGACCACCGCCACACTCATGGCCCTGTTGCTGGTTGGTTTAACCGCACAGGCCCAACAAGTCTATAACCGCACCCTGAAGCTGATGGGTAGCCGTTTTGATATCTCGGTCGTGGCCAATGATGAGCCTACGGCCAATTCCAATATTGATCTGGCTGTCGCAGAGATCAGCCGCATCGAAAAACTCATTTCTTCCTGGGACCCGAATTCTCAGACCTCAAAGATCAACCAGAATGCAGGAATTCAACCGATCAAGGTCGATCCCGAACTGATGGACCTGATCGGTAGAGCACTGGTGATTTCCAAACTAACCGACGGTGCCTTCGATATCAGCTATGCCTCCATGGACCGGATCTGGAAATTCGACGGTTCCATGAAGGAGATGCCTTCTGAGGAAGCGATCACTCAGTCGGTAGCACGGGTCGGATACCAAAAGATCGTACTGGACAAGGCGAACAACACGGTCTACTTACCCGAGGAAGGCATGCGCATCGGATTCGGCGCCATCGGCAAAGGGTACGCGGCCGATAAAGCCAAGAAATTGCTGCAGGACAAAGGCGTGATGGCCGGCATCATCAACGCTTCCGGTGACATGAATACCTGGGGCAAGCAGCCCAACGGAGAAGACTGGAAAGTGGCCATCACCAATCCCATGAATAAGGATCAGGCTTTCGCATTGGTTCCACTTACCAAAGGTGCCGTGGTTACTTCCGGCGATTACGAAAAATACGTGACCTTCAACGGCATTCGCTATACCCACATCATTGATCCCCGTACCGGTTATCCGGCTCACGGAGTCATCAGTGCTACGGTTTTTGCACCCAGTGCAGAACTGGCGGATGCCCTGGCCACCTCAGTATTCGTAATGGGTATCGAAGTGGGCATCGAACGGATCAATCAACTACCGAATATCGAATGTATCATCATTGACGATGCCGGCAATGTACATACTTCAGATCACATTAATATCAACCAGCATGAGAATTAAGAAGCTGCTCATCCTGTCGGTACTGACTCTTTCCATGGGGGCCTGTTCGACAGTAAAGGAATATCAGAAAGTCAATCTGAATGATCCGGACATGGCCCTGTCAGACCGGAAAGACAAAAAATTTGAAACCAGTTTTCAGGTGTACCGGGAAGCTGCCTCCGGAGCTAATGGGGGTAAATCCGGGGCTGGATGTGGATGTAATTAGGAAGTCAGTTAGTCGTAAGTCGGTTAGTCGTAAGTCGGTTAGTCGTAAGTCGGTTAGTCGTAAGTCGATCAGTCGTAAGTCCTGGCGAGGTGACTGATGACTTACGACTAACCGACTTACGACTCAAACATGCAATCGTAACATGAAAAGATCAGGCATACTCACCGTACTCCTGTTCACGGCGGCCCTGCTGACCGCCCAGAATCAGAGCGATACGGAAAAAAATAAAGCAAGCGATAGCAGCAATACCACCAGCTACAAAAAACGCGTACTGGAAAGTACGGAAGTGGATCTACTCACCAGTATCTACGCACAGGATGGAGAAAATGCTGCGGTAACCGGCGGTATCGGAACGGAGAAGTTAAGTGATTTCGCTACCGATATCAACGTATCCATCCCACTGAATGACGATGATG
>JAGQXH010000720.1 GCA_020436695.1 Lewinella sp.
TGCTGTATAAAATTCATGAAGGCAGTCCGTCCCTCCGGTGTGGTGGTGTCATAGGAAAAACAAGATTGGTTGCGACGGTCCACGCTACCGTATTGTTTACCGGTATTACGCCAGGGGACGCCGTTATCCGGTTCGAAAACCACGGCAGTGATCCCTTGTGACAGATATTCCCAGGGGCGTACCGAGCCGGCAGGATTGTCGTTGTTGTAAAAGAAACCGGGCCGATCCTCCTTATCATACAATTTATTTCTTACCCGCATATCGAGATAATCGGAACTGTACTCTACCCGGTACGTGGAATCAGTAAACACCAGATCATGATCAGCGTTGGCCTTGAATTGCCAATAGTGGCCCTGCCGCCAGCCGGGATCGCTACCGCCGATATAAGTAAAGGAGCTGTTAGACCATATCGGTTCCGGGTTATCTTCGCCAACTGAAGGGCTGACCCGCCAATAGTACACGGTGCTGTCTTGCCAGGTTAGCTGAGGGGCCCATTTGAGTACTCCGCCAAGTTGTTGTACAGTGATCTGTTGCTTTAAAGGACTGTCAAAGCCGGCCGTGGTATCCAGTTCCATGATATAGTCGCGTTTCGGGGCCAGGGCATCGGTCGTGGAGGCCTTTAAGCTGATATCCGTAGTGCCGATCAACGCAAACTCGGGAGGATATATCGCTCTCGCCGTATTGTCGATAATGAAAAGTGAGATTCCTGCTTCTCCATTGGATCGTACCAAGTCGTTATTGGATTCGGCGGCCGGAGCAGGCTCTTCGGCGATGCGGTTGTCGGTATCGATACTAATATAAAAGGTGTTTTGACCAGTACTCCGATTACCACCTACCGGCAATCTATAGGAAAAACGCTTGCTGAAACGGTCCATACTAACCGTGTCGGTAAGCAGTACGGCTTCAGTTCCGTCGGGGAAAGCACGTCGAATAACCAAATTAAAGGTATCGGCCTGGTTGCGCCCCAGGTTTACTATATCAAAAGCCAGGTCGAGGCTGTCTTGTTGAGTGCTGATCAGGTCTGGACTGAAAGTTGCGGAACTGGCATCAATGACGTAGTCGGGTCCATTGACCGGATATAGCCGGATGGCCGGATCACCGTGTAGCGTAAACTGTTCAACCAGTGTGCTCACTCCGATCCAGGCATTAGTCGATAGCTCATTGTAAGTGGCCTGCATGGCTTCACCAATACTATATCCGTAGTAATCTTCTCCTAGGCGGCCGTATAGATCGTTGGCAAAGCTGAATAGGGCTGAAATATATCCCAGGCCCCGGGATGCGGCAAATGCTACTGCTGCTTTATCCTCATAAAAGGTGAAACGTTCGCCAATGCTTCGGCTGGTGGCAAATAAATTGCCCGAGTAGCAGCCCAGGGAAAGGATAAAGGGATATTTGCCCTGATTATCGTAATTATCCGGATTATCAATATTGAAATCAAAAGTGCCGGGGCTGGAATGGCCGAAGAAAGTAATAATGGATGTTCCCTGGTTGATATAATCAAAAATCTCCTGGGAGAGACTGTTTTGGATAACGTCAGTGCTGTTTTTGTAAAAAGACTTGACAGAGCCTCCGAATGTACTTTTTTCAATCCGGTCAGCCATGGACTCCAGGCTGTTTCTGATAAGGTCCTGTTCGATGGCGCTCGACCCTCCACCCAGATGGAGAATGTGTTTGGTCCAGGCCCGTTCAGCCACGGTTTGCGGCAGATCCTTTATCTGTTCTGCTTTTTTTACCTTGTCCAGATAGATCTTTACTTCAGAGCCGTTGACCGCCGCCAATCGACCAAGTGGTACAGGACTTACCCTGGTTTTATTAGTAGTGAATAGTAGATTGTCACTTGCCGGGTAGCCGAAAGAAGGCAACAGCATATTGCCGGAACTGATCGCAGATTTTAGGGCCGTTTCATCACGCATATCATGGAATTCCTGACCCCGGCCTATGAGAAATACAAACTTCAGATTGGGATAACGGTATTTGTGAAGAAAGTTAAAGGCGTTTCGTATGGATAGAGGATGATAGTCAAAACCGTAAGCGAATTGATCGAAAAGCTGTTTGATCTCCAGCACCTGAACCCGAAAATTCCCTCCATCCGGACTTGATCGATAATCGGCATAGGCCTGTACCCAGTTGTTGCCGGCGCCATCATCATAGAGCTGATCATTGCTAATGATGAGGTAATCAACGTTATCAGAAGCAAAATCGGTGAATTGCACCTGATTTAAGACAGGAACAGTATGGATGGCGGTGGGCATGGAGAGATATAGTATTCGATTGCCTTCTCCTTCCGGCAAAGCGATCCGGTGTACGCCACCGGAAACATTGCTTATCATCCTCAAATTGGCAGCTGGTTCAAGCATAAGTATTGGATCGTCCCCAAGTCCGCTAAGCTCCAGATAGCGAATGCCGGCACCTGCCGGAAGCTCGATCTTCAGCTCGCTTTCCTGATCGAAGGAAAAAGTCCGGGGATAACGTAGCCGGCCGAAAGCAACGGCCAGACGATCCGTCTCGTTCAGGCCACGCACCCAGATCTCATTCTCACCGGAAAGATCGCTATGATTGAGTGGGAACCTGTATTGCCGGAGCTGTGTACCGTAAAACGTATCTCTTTTGAGCAAGGTGTTATTAATATCTATCCGGAGATTATGGCCGGCATTATTGTAATTCCCGATCAGGTTGACCGCCAGTTCAGGGCGTGGCCCGGCGATATAGTGTCCGGGCGTGGGCAATGAAAAATTGGTTTCTTCAATGTATTGGTGAGCAAACCCATCTCTATCATAGTGGGAAAAGTAAAGGCTTACTGATCCGAGTTTTTCGTAGTGTTTGTAGTGATTCTCAGTGAAGACTTGCCGACTGGTAGCCCAATGCCAGGCTTCGGGAGCAGGTAGGTTATTGAGTACGTTCTCCTGCATTTGATAACGAATAGCACCGGTGCCGTTATCGGCCCACGTAAGAAAATAAGTAGAACTGTCGGTATACAAACTATATTCCGGATTGAGCATATTCGATTCGGGGTCGTCAAAAAGATAGCGATCAAGCTCCGACCGGTTTTTTTGCCCGTAGAATTCCAGGAAATCGCCAGGCGTTAGTGGGGTGTTGCCGGAAGTATAGATCGGCACCTGTTCGCCGCGCAGAAAAAGCCGGAATTGAGAAGCCTGTAGATCCGGCACCGGTACTCCGGCCTGCAACAGTTGTTCGTAAGTCAGCCGGTAGATCCCATCCTGAGTTATCTTGATCTTTAGATAGGTCTGTTCGTAATCGATCCATTCATTGCCGTAGAGGGTATCCTGGCCGTTCCACATTTGGCCGGAGAGCGAGAAGGTGAGTAAGAAAAACCCAAGAGTCGTTATTAGTTGTTTCATGGGATGGAGGCTGGTTTATTGGCAAACAAAAATAGCAATTAATCCTTGCCGTAACAACAGCGCATTAGCGCCTATTTTCCAAGCGGAAGGATAAAACTGCGGTAAAAATCAGCCAATTGTCGCCCTGCGGCCAGTGCCGGATCGAAATTGCTGTTGTGGAAGTTGATGGAAATGTGCGTATTATATCGATTTGCCCGGAAAAACGCCTGGAATAAGTCTATTGGATCCACTCCCAATGCCCGTGCCTGATGAATGGCTGCACTTTCCATACAAACGAGCGGCCACTCTTGCCAGGGAAAAGCCTGCTCATTGGCGAAATCATACATTTGATAAGGGAATCCGGTTCCACACCGAAAACCCAGTCGCTGACGATAGCCCATAGAAGCATCTTCCCGGATACCGTGCCTGGCGAAGAGGCTAGGGGTAATATGCCAGTCGAATCGAAGCCAGTGTTGCCGGCTTCGGTGGATGGGTTTTCCTGCCAGGAGCTGCATCTTTTTCAGTTCGTAACGGAACAATGACGATTTAAAAGCCGCATTGTAGCTGGGGTGCAACCCCAATTCGTAACCTCTTTCCCGGGCGATATCCAGTGCACGCAGCAGAGTCGGGTCCTTTATCGAGTAATGATTATCGTAGCTCGTTTCTCCACCGGTCATCACGTAGAGGGTTTTCCGGCGCCAGTTCTTACCTTCGGAAAGTAGCCAGTTAAAACAGTCATACGGATCTTTCCCTTTACCCAACCGGAGGGCGTAGTAGTTTTTCCAGTGATGTCGAATGGTGGACAATCCCTCTCTGCGGTAAAGTGCTCCTCCGAGTGCCCGGATGAAAGCGTGTCTATCCGGGTAGCGGTGGAGAAAGTCGATATCATGGGTCAGATCGTAAGTGGTCGGTTGCTGTATTTTTTGCTGTGTGATTATCTCCAGCACGCAGGCAACCAACCGGTC
>JAGQXH010000721.1 GCA_020436695.1 Lewinella sp.
TCTACGCGGATCTGCCAAAAGGGTATCAGATCACGCAGGACCGGTCGCCCATCTGCATTGGCGGCAGCCTGAATATCACCGTTGGCGATACGGCCAAAGCCATCCGTATTCACCATGTCCACATGGAAGAAGACGCCGGGAAGTCTATGCACGACTCGGACGATGCTTTCTCATACATCGACCTCAACCGCGCCGGTGTGCCTCTGCTGGAGATCGTATCCGAGCCCGATCTGCGCTCCGCCGAAGAAGTAGACGCATACATGTCGGCCATGCGGCAACTGGTGCAGTACCTCGGTGTTTCCGACGGCAATATGCAGGAAGGCTCCATGCGATGCGACTGCAACGTTTCCGTGCGTCCTAAAGGATCAGATAAACTCGGAGAAAGATGCGAGATCAAGAACCTGAACTCCATGCGCTACGCCCGGAGAGCCATCGAATTTGAAGTAAAACGCCAGATCGACCTGATCGAATCCGGCGGCCGGGTGAGTCAGCAGACGCTGAATTTCGATCCGGATACCGGAGAGACCAGTCCGCTGCGGGATAAGGAAGATGCGCATGACTATCGCTACTTCCCGGAGCCCGATCTGCCGCCGGTGATCCTGGATGAACGTTATGTCAATAAGGTCCGGGAACAAATGCCTTCCCTACCCTGGGAGGTATACGACAGACTACAGCATGAATACGGGCTATCCGACTACGATGCTACTCTACTGACAGCCGAGCTGCCTACCGCCGAATATTTCCTGCAACTCTGCGCCGCCGGCCCGCAGCCGAAAAGTGCCGCCAACCTGATCATCAATAAGTTGCTCCCCTATTGCCAGGAGCAACAGATCGCACTGGCCGGCTTTCCGGTGAGCATTGATACGCTGGGACAGTTTATCAAACTGATCGAAGACGAACAGGTGTCCAATACCAACGCTTATCAGACGCTATTGCCGGAATTGATCGAAAACCCGGGTAAGGCGCCAATCGAACTGGCTCAATCACTGCAACTCATTCAGAAAAAAGACGAAGACTTCCTGGCACGGCTCGTGGAAGAAGTCATTGCGGCTAATCCGGATAAGGTCAAAACCTACCAAAATGGGAAAAAAGGCCTGCTGGGCTTCTTTATGGGTGAGGTAATGAAAAGATCAAAAGGGCAGGCAGAACCGAAGGCAACGAATGCGTTGTTGCGGGAGAAGCTAGAGAATTAGTACATAAATATTTTTCCTTCCGTTTTGTGGAATCTCATCACCCCTTACGTCTCTATAGTAAATATTAACCACCGAAGGCTGTCCCAGCCCTAAAACCCATTAAAAATGAAAACTTTCCTCATGAACCTGCTCATGGCCGGCTTTGCCATGCTTTCCTTTACCCATGCCGATGATGCTGTTGATACAGCTCCACCTAAGGTAATCGCCAAATTCGACAAAATCTCCAACGGCTTTGTGGTCAATGAAGGCATTCTCCGTAGCACCTTTGCGGACGGCAGCAAGATCGAACGCTTTTCTATTCAAAAGGACGGTAAAGATTTTTTCCTCATCCGTCGCGGCATAGATGCCAAGAACATGCACCGTTCGGAAGCCATCGCCTTAAAACTGGTCGACAACGGTCGATTGATCCTTGATTTTAAGATCAAGTGGTATACCGTTTGCTCTTCGATGAGTTGCTGGTGCCATAAAGTAGGGAATTCCTGCGACTGCGCCGAAGGCGGCAATTGCTTCTTCGGTACAGTACCAATCGACGGCGATATCGAAATAGTAGTGATCGCCTGACAGGTCCTGGGTGTTTGGTTCTGGGTGTCTCGTCGCCAGACACCCAGAACCGAATATCAGATACCTATCTCAATACATAATCCTCCGTCATATTCCGCCCGTCTTCCTGCGTCAGGATCTTGCTTTCCAACCGGATACTATCCAGATCGAGATGTTTTTCTTTTGGAGTAGATTTGAAGGTAAGGAACAGTCCTCCCAGACCGATGATGGTTAAGATCAATAGTAATCCTTTTTCGCTGCTTTTGTTTGAGTTTGAAATTTGTTTCATGACTTGATTATTTGTGTTCCAGAAAAAATTGATGTAGTTACGCTGTTTGGGTCCGGACATAGCTCGCCCGGGGCTGCGGATGACCGCAAACCGGAGATGGTTGTTGACTTGACATAGGGGTGGCCGTACCGGACCCTTTCGGGTCAGTTTAGAAAGGTGCCTTCAGTAGTGATATGGGAAAGCCCTGGCGATACCGGTGCACTCACCGGAATCCCTGATCAACAGACTGAAAATAAAAGACATAGCGCGGGCTCTGCACATCCTGTCAGGGATGGCTTCCGGAAGTCTTCAGAACAGTAGTCAGATCAACTTCCCTTTCGGCCGAATCACATTCGGACCTACTTGTGGCGTAATAAAAATGTGGGAATGTTCGCTCAACCTGGAGCGGTAGCGTAGTAATGGTGTTTCATGTAGTTTTCGTGTTTCATGTGTGGCGGCAGCTACAGAAATAGGAGGTGGGCACTGAGCTGCGGCTTAAAATAAGGTTCTCAATCACAATATTATAAAAAATTATAATAATATAAAATTTTATAATGCGTTTTTTTAGTGAGTTAGCCTCTCAAGCTCTTTTATCTTAGTATAAACAAATTGCGTGCCAAACTAACAGGCAAGGGAAAACAAATTACAAAAAATCCATATAGACACTTGGTGAGAGATAGTTAGGTTCCAGTTCTTTTCTGTGCTCATTGCCTGTTAACACATAAGTCCCTTACGATCAACTCCGCCGTCCGCTCTGCAGCTCCGGCTTCGCCCAACGCTTTACGAAGGTCCTGGTATCCCGATTGCATCGCCTCCCGAGTTTCGGGATCCAGCAGTTCACGAAAAGCGGTTTTCAGATGAGCAGGTGAAAACGCTTGTTGGATCAACTCTTTTACCAACGGCCGGTCCAGGATCAGATTGACCAGCGAAATATATTTGACATTCACCAGGCGCCGGGCGATGAGATAGGACAACTGACTCCCCCGGTAACAAACGATCTGCGGGACGGCAAACAGGCCGGTTTCCAGCGTGGCCGTACCGGAGGTAACCAAAGCTGCATAAGCGAGGTCGAGCAAAGCGTAGGTGTACCCACTGATGAGATGCACATTATCCGGTGCCGCCTGCAGGTATTCCCCATAAAAGTCCGCCGGAATAGAAGGAGCACCGGCAACGACGAACTGGTAATCCGGATAATCAGCTACGACGGACAGCATGGTCGGCAACATCCGACTGATCTCCTGACGACGGCTACCGGGCAATAAAGCTATTATGGGTTGATCTCCAATCTTCAATTCATCACGGATGTCGAGCCTGGCATCAAAATGATCAACTACATCCAATAAAGGATGTCCCACAAAATCCACTTCATAATCATAGCCGGCGTAGAAGTCCTTCTCAAAGGGCAGGATCACGAACATACGGTCGATATTGGCCTTAATACCATGCACCCGGCTGCTGTGCCACGCCCAGAGTTGGGGAGAAATGTAGTAGAATACCTTTAGCCCTTCTTTTTTGGCCCATTTGGCCATACGCAGGTTGAAGCCGGGATAATCCACCAGTACCAGAGCATCCGGCTGAAAGGCGATGATATCCTCTTTACAGGCACGGAAATTGCCCATAATGGTGCGAATATTGCGTACCACCTCCACAAAACCCATAAAAGCCAGATCGCGGTAGTGCTTCACGACGGTTGCTCCGGCCGCTTCCATCAGATCACCACCCCAGGCGCGTATTTCAGCCTCAGCATCCTTCCCCCGTAGGGCCTTGATCAGATTGGAAGCATGCAGGTCGCCTGAGGCTTCTCCGGCGATAAAGTAGTACTTCATTTTTTACGGTTGACGGTGAACGGCAGACATGACTCATGTTTTATTCTACCTTTGCAAATAAACAGCAAACAAATGATGCAAACCAGAATAACCGGTCTTTATTCTTTCATCCTTATGCTGGGCCTTCTTATTAGTGCTTGCCAAAGCGAACCGTCGATCAGTGAAAAAGAACTACGGATCACCCCCATATCCGTCCCGGCTGATTCTTTTTCCATGTTCCCATCGCTGCGTATGACTCCAAATGGAGAACTGCTGATGAACTGGCTTTACGAACCGGACACGGTCAGTCAGTTACTGATGGCCCGTCTGGATAAGGATCAACAATGGGCTGCACCATTGAAAATTGCCGCCGGTACCGACTGGTTCATCAACTGGGCGGATTTCTCGTCACTTGCTGTCGGACCGAATGATCATTTAGTGACCTATTCACTGCCCAAAAGCAGCGACGATACCTATGCCTA
>JAGQXH010000722.1 GCA_020436695.1 Lewinella sp.
GGCGTACACTTAACATCAGTGCTTCACTGGGGGTACAATTGTCCGTACTACCGCCGTCAAAAGTAGACGCGGGTACAATGGCGGTCGGTGATCCGTTCATTTCAAACAGCGGCGCTGAGATCCCTACGATACATACCGGTGCCGGCGGTTTATTGTCTTCTACCTTGATCGTTACTTCACAGGTAGCCACGTTACCGCATTTATCGGAAGCCGATATCTTCACCACCGTGGTTCCCAGCGGATAATCCCCGCTGATGTTTGCCCCTCCGTTATTGGCGTAAGGAGAATCATTGGTAATAAGTACGTTAGGGCTGCAATCCTCGGCGGTAATGGGCGGCAGACTCAGCGCACCGCTGACGCAGTCGTTGCCAACGCTGACGGTTTGCGGTTCCGGACAGTTCAGGATCGGCTTTTTCTTATCCTGGACTTTAATGATCTGTATCCGGGAGTATTTACCGCCGGTATCAGGATGATCCGGATCGAACGAACACCAGTCCAGTACCGTCCAGCGACGCAGGATCTTATAGCAGGCCGGAGGAGCCAGACTGAACACTTCATCCACGTAATTAATGCTGATCGAGCCACAAAGAGAATCGGTAACCACCGGGCGGTCAAATCCTTCCGGCAGGTCATCCGGATCAGTTGCCCCACCGCAGATATCCGTCTCGTAGTTTTCCGGCCATTTGATCTGCTCCTCCGTCAGAGGATTCTGGTTTTCCACCTTGATCATTTGCAGGCAGGTGCTTACATTCTTAGCATCGTCAATGGCAGTAAAAGAGCGCAGGATCTTACCTACTCCACAATCATTGAGGTCAAATACTGCGGAAGAATCCAGGGTGAAGCCACAGTTGTCGCGCACGCGCGGGCTGCCGAAGATGGACAGATCGGAGTAATCTTCGCTACAATCGATAGTCATATCGGGCGGACACAGATCGAACACCGGAGGAAGCTTATCCTGCACTTTAGCCTGCACCATACACTCACTGTAATGGCCATAGAGGTCGCCCCCTTTTTCTTCCCGGGAAGGATCTACCGGCCCGGGGCCCGGATCTACTTCATATACCCGCAAAATAACCTGAATGGTACTGTTGCTGATCTCACCGCAACAGAAGAGCACGTCGTCATCAAACCATTCCTGTACACCGTCTGTTTGTGGGCTGTCATCTCCGTTCAGACCATCACAACCTCCGATGTTCATACGTCTTGCTTTATAATACAATTGATCGGCGCAATTATCGGTACTGCCTTCATCAAAGCTGATGGCTTTTACGGCTGCAATGCCACCGCTGGCTGCTGAAATGATCAGAAAATCATTACAAACCGCCGTCGGCTCATCCAGGTCGGCCACGGTCAGTTGCATGGTGCACTGGCTCTTGTTGCCGCAGGTATCCGTTGCAATGTATTTCACGATATGTATACCACCCGGTACGGATGGATGCGGACCTGCACCAACCGCGCCGTAGGAAGTATTGATCTCGATGGTCACCTGGGCGCTACAGTTATCAATAGCTGTTGCCGTTGGCAGATTAACTGTTGCGGTACATTTATTAGGATCGGTTCGGACCGTCAGATCCTCCGGACAGGTGATCTCCGGTGCTTCGTCATCTTTGATGTTGATCGCCTGAGTGACTTCCCGGGAAAATCCAGTACAGGGATCGGAAACAATCCAGGTACGCAGGATCTGGCGTTCGATCATCCCGCAAAGTGGAACTACTTCATCCCGCATACTAACTTCCAGCTGACATGGGCCATTGTTGCGGATATCGATTCCGCCCAGCTGCGGTCTGCCGGTATTGTCCGCAGAAATATCGGCATCCACACAGCTCAGATCAACTGCGGGAGGGAATACAACCTCATCGAGATCCGGTCTTTCCACCGTGATCCTCTGTACGCAGTCAGTAGAATTGCCGCTGGCATCAGTAGCCGTCCAGGTCCGGTCGATCACGAAAATATTGCCCTCCAGACAGGTACCCTGCTGCACTTCATCGGTATAGGTGAGATCAATGTTTCCCACACAGTTGTCGGCAGCCATTGGTCTGATGAGGTTCTCCGGGGCTGTTTCCATCACACAGGAGGCCGTTACCGGTCCGCAATTAGTCAGGATTGGCGGCCGTGAATCAGAAAGACGAATGTAACCTACACAAAAGTCCTGAGTAGCAATATCCATAACGGTCATACTCACTACCTGTCCGAGGAGTTCATCTCCCGCGAATTCAACCGTATTCGTCCCTTGAGCGATCAATTCATTGTTCAGATCCCTCACGGTGATCAATTTATCTCCCGGGCACCCTGCCGGGCCTTCCAGGATATGATCCAATTCAAATCGGTACATACAATCGGTACCCAGGGAAGCTTCATTGGGAGCTTCCGGGGTACCGTTACAGACCAATGTACAATCTTGTGCCTGCGCCCACATCGGTAGCGTGCCCAGTAACAACAGGCAAAACAGAAAGCGCAGGGAATGAGGGATGTCCCTTCCACCATGCACGTAAGGTGGAGCCCCCATCGTCGAAATTTGTTTCATGGAGTTTTTCAAGTGTTTCATGATTGATGTAGTTTTTTCATCTTGTAGAATGTTTTGAATCAGACATAACTCACCAGGCTCTCCCACGTACGGGAAAGGCGAATTGTCGGACAACAATCAGCAATCTGATGATGAACGGATGACCTGCAAATCGAGTAAAAATGCAGTTTGGCAGTGGGTATTCGGTAGCGAAACTGCCTTCAGACAGTTATTGAGCAATGGGCAGCAAAACTAATTTCTACTGCCGAGTAGCTCAATGATCGCTACCAGGTACCTAATACCGGCAAGTTTCCTCATGGCATATTTGCCATTCTTCCAGATATCGGAATTGGGGGGAGTGATATATGACTATTTTACACTATGAAAATATCGTGCCAATTTTTCTTGAAAAGGCGAAAACCGCTTCCCTCGACTCCGCTTGAGCAGCTTTTACAGCCTGAATATATTTTACTTTTGGCTAAAGGAAGGTTTAACACAGGTGATCGTGAAAATAGATAAAATCCTCAAGTGCAAAGCAATAGCGATTTGATTATCGAAACCATATTGTTACTGCCGACTTTCAACTATATGACTTACGACTCCCCTAATGTAGCGCCGCCCGGATCTCCAACCCACGGACGATCTCCGCTTCGCGGTCCAGCCACCAGTCAAGCCGGTCATAGACTTTATCTTCCGGAAAATAATGCAGGGCCATTTTCACGTAAATATGCCCATGCTTGGCTTCGGAGGTCCAGAGCATTTTGTAGAAACGCTGTAATTCTTCGTCTTCCAAAGCTTCCGCCACCAGCCGGAAGCGTTCGGCACCCCGGGTTTCCACCACAGAAGCGATCAGCAGGCGATCGAGGAAACGCTCTTCCAGCCCGGAGTGCATTTGTTTGATCAATCGCTTGATATAAGGATCTTCCGGAATGGAATGAGCCAGTTGAATGCCTCGTCTCTCCATTTCGGCGTATACCTGCTGAAAGTGTTCCAGTTCTTCCACGGCAGTTTCGATAAGTTCGGGAATGATCTCGGTGCGGTTGGGGTATTTGGCTACCAGGCTCATGGCCGTAGCGGAGGCTTTACGTTCACAATCGGCATGATCTTGCAGAAAGGAGCCGAAATCGGAAATTACTGCCTCTACCCAGGCATTGGGGGTTGCCTCTTTTATATCTAAATTGAGTTTCATCGCTAATAATTCTATAAATATTCAGTGTGCTATTTGCCGTAGATATTATTACATCCAAACGAGCGTCGATCTCCAAAAGTAGGGAAAAATGGAGAAAATAACGTTGACATCCCCGCTTGACATCTTTGTCCTAATTCCCAATACCCAGCACCGGATGCCGACTTCAAAAATTTTTGGCACCTTTTTTGAAAGTAAAGAATTCATTCACCCTACAAAGAGACCGTATTAAAACCTCTCAATGGGCTACAAAACGCGGATTTCACCATCACTCTGCACCTATTTTTCACTCCATAGCACCACTATGCAGTGAAAAATAGCTTTCGATTGCTGGCAAAATCCGGGCTTTTCGCCGGCATCAGAGATTTTAATACAGTCTCTAAGAAATCCAACACTATGTCAGTTTCAAACAAGAATTCCTATACCAGCGATCCCCGGGTGTGGCTGATCGTGATGGCTTTGCTTTTCTTATTAATTGTCTTTGTACAGGCTTACACCGGTTGACAGGGTTTTACCGGAGATAATCACCATAGGCTTCGATCTTTGCCCGCAGCCGCTCGGAAACGGTAACACTCGCCGAATGTAAATGATCGT
>JAGQXH010000723.1 GCA_020436695.1 Lewinella sp.
TCCGGAAGATCTTTTTGCGGGCCCTCCAGTTTTGGGCTCGTTCGGATGAAGAAATTACGGATCTCCGGATAGTCGGCCTGAGCAATCTCCTCCGGATACTTTTCCTTCACCCTCTCCATGGGAAGTACCATATTGGACTGGCCGGCGCAGAGCCAGACATCTCCGAAGTAGACGTCTTGCAGCGTAATCTCATTGGCTCCCCGCAGGGTCATTTCGTAGGGGCCGCCGGCGGGCTGGGGCGGCAGGTTGATCTGCCAGTTGCCATCCATATCGGCGGTGGTGCTGAGGCGTTCTTTTTGGAAGCGGAAGGTGATCCGTTCGCCGGGAGCGGCCCAGCCCCAGATCCTGAGCTCGGCGTCTCGCTGCAGGACCATGCCGCTACTGATGAGTTGGGGAAGGGTGATGTCGGCTATCGCTGAGTTCATCTGCCATAGCAATAGGAATACGACAAGAGCGTACTTGTTGTGCATTGGTTGATCGTTTTGTTCCAATGCCGAATTTCGGGAACTTCGGGGACATAAAAAAACATCCCGATTGCTGACCTGATCAGAAATCGGGATATTGAATGGTAAGTGGTGCCCAGAACAGGACTCGAACCTGCACGCCCTAACGAGCACTAGCCCCTCAAGCTAGCGTGTCTACCAATTCCACCACCTGGGCAAATTAAGGTTGAATATTCCTTGCAAAAAAAGGCTTTTTCAAAAAGTTTTGCAAAGATATGCTTATTGGTAGAATTGGCCTAGGGTACGGCCACAATTTTTTGTGGTTTATATTTGGTTGTCGTTGCAAACGACCGGCGCTTGGCCACACTCCAGCTGGCAGGGCCTCAACCTGTGGGATCGACACGCATTATTTCAAATTTATGGGCATATAAATAGTTCCTTGAGATGGCAAGTGGTGCGGTTCCCGTAAAGCTCCGAATATCCAATATCTTATACCCAGAACCTACTCCTCACTCTTCTCCAGTGCCGTAGTCCGCAGCCGCTGCAAAAAGGGTGAAGCAAAAATGAAATCCCGCAGGATCTGATTTTCACTGTTGAGTACTTCCCCTTTATGGCCCTGCCAGGCGATCTTACCCTCGTAAAGCAGGATAATATTCTCGCCGATCTCCATCACGGAGTTCATGTCGTGGGTATTGATGACCGTGGTGATGTCGTTCTCTTCGGTAATGCTCTTGATGAGTTCGTCGATAACGATGGAGGTTTTTGGATCGAGGCCGGAATTCGGCTCGTCGCAGAAGAGGTATTTGGGGCCCAGCACGATGGAGCGGGCAATGCCCACGCGTTTCTGCATACCACCGCTGGTCTCGGAGGGGAATTTACTATTTACGCCGCTCAGGTTCACCCTTTCCAGGCAGTAGTTCACCCGGTCCAGTTTTTCCTTTTTTGTCTTATTGGTAAACATATCCAGGGGGAAACGCACGTTTTCTTCCACAGTCATAGAGTCGAAAAGGGCCGAGCCCTGGAAAAGCATACCCACCTGCATGCGAATATTTCGCAACTCTTTTTTATTCAGGGAAAAGAGATCGATGTCATCGTACCAGATCCGTCCGCTGGTGGGGCGCAGCAGGCCGATCAGCAATTTGAGCAGCACGGTTTTGCCCGCCCCGCTTCGGCCGATGATCAGATTGGTCTTGCCCTGATAGAATTCAGTGGTAATTCCTTTCAGTACTTCCACATCGCCGAATGACTTGAATATTTCCTCCGTACGGATCATAGCTACTAGGTTAATACTACCGCAATAAGATAATCGGCCAGCAGGATCAGTATGTCACTGAATACTACGGCATTGGTACTGGCCTTTCCCAGTTCAATGCTTCCTCCCTGCACATAATAGCCCTGATAGGCGGAAACGGAAGTGAGGATAAAAGCAAATACGGCCGCCTTGATGAACATGATGGTGATGTTGCGCTCCACGAAGAAGGAACGCACGCCCTGCACATATTCAGCCTGATTCATCAAGCCACCGGGCACCGCGGCCAGGTAACCGCCGATAACACTCACAAAGGCCGCTAATGCAACCAGCATGGGGATCACCATGAGGGCAGCCACCACTTTCGGCATAATGAGATATCCGGCTGTATTCACGCCCATGATCTCCATGGCATCGATGTGCTCTTTCTGCCGCATGCCGCCGATCTCAGCGGCTATATTGGAACCTACTTTCCCGGCCAGCACCAGACAGGTGATCGTCGGTGCCAGTTCAATGATGGTACTGTCCCGAACGATGTATCCGATATAGTACATCGGTACGAGATTACCTTCCAGTTGATAGGCAAACTGAACGGCCGTAACGGCTCCGATAAATACAGCGATCACGCAGACGATCACCAGCGAGCCTACGCCGATGTCGGTCATCTGACGCATAGTCTCCCTGTAGTACATGGAAAACTTCTCCGGCCTGGAAAACAGTGCGTTGCCGAGCATGATAAAGTACTTGCCCAGCTCCCGCAGAAAATTCGTAACGATCATAAATTGATGTTCTCCGGGGTTGAATGGCTATAAACAGATTATGAGTCCAGATACAGGTGTAAACAGCTTTCATCTCGTAGGGGATCGAATGGCCCTTTTGTTTACGTTTGTACCTGATCTTCTCAGGAATCGCCAAAAATACGCTATTTTGGAAACTTTACTAAAGCTGAACAATGGTAGTTGGAAAGAAGTTGTGGGTACCTCCGTATTCTGACCAACTTCTCAGCAAAAACGAGCGGGTATAATGGAAAAGATCAGGGTATTGATAACCGGTGCTACCAAAGGTATCGGAAGGGCTATTGCCGGGCGTTTTGCCCAGGAAGGCGCACGACTGGCCGTAACGGCACGCACAGAGGCCGATGTACGGGCCCTCCAGGAGGATCTGGAAAAAAAATATCCGGGGACGGAAGTATTGCCCATTGCGGCAGATGTGGGAAATGCCGGAGATATCAGCAATTTAGCGGATACTATAGAGGGGCAATGGGGACGACTGGATGTGCTCGTCAATAATGCCGGCCTGTTCATTCAGGATGATCTGCTGATGGAGCCCGAATCCAACCTGGACCGCTCGTTGCAGGTCAATCTTTACGGTCCTTATCGCCTGTGCCGGGAACTGCTACCGATGATGCTGGCTGCCGGTAAGGGACACATCATCAATATTTGCTCGGTCGCTTCCAAGATCGCTTTCCCCAATTCCGGCTCTTATGTGATCAGCAAGCACGCGCTGTTGGGACTGACCCGTGCCTTACGCCTGGAATTGCGGGAAAAGGGGATCAAAGTAACGGCTATGATGCCCGGTGCTACCTGGACCTCTTCCTGGGAAGGCGCCGATATCGATCCGGGTCGGCTTATGCAACCGGAAGATGTGGCGGAGGCGGTTTTTGCGGTCTGGAAAATGGGCCCAAGTACGGTGGTGGAAGAGATGCAGTTGCGGCCGCAATTGGGAGATGTGTAAACGGAAGACGGCCGCTTCGCTGACGGCCGTCAGTGAGCCGGAGGCGAGCGTCCGTCTAAAAATCCATCCTGGGGCGGTCAAGATTGATACGAACGCCTCCTCCCAAATACTGCGTTCGCAGGTCAAGACTGTTATTGTCGCTATCCTTATTGCGGTAGAAATAGTTGATATCCAGGTACATGTTGTGGGCAAGGCGGTAGCTGAGATCAAAGCCGAATAAAAGCGTTTGCGCTGGAATGCCCTGGCCGATCTCATTACCATAATCCGGCATGGTTTTTTCATCGCTGGGCAGCAGCAGATTGCTGCCAACATTGGTCTCACCCTGAATGTCCTCGCCGAAACTAGCACCGATCAGGCGCGTTTCAAGCTCAAACCGCTTCAGGAATGGATAGCGCAGCAGCAACACCCATTCCCGGAAATTGGCGCCCAGCGGATGGGCCAGGTTTTGATTGTAGTGCACATAGTTGGCGATAGCTTCCCGATGGGTGTAGGTATAGGGGCGCACAGAATTATATTCCACCTGGGCATCCAGATGATCTATTCCCAGGGCATCGATGTATTTCAGCCCGGCCTGATAGCCCAGTTTATTGCCCCACCAGCCCCGATTATCGAGGAACAGCTCATTGAATTTGAATTCATCCAGGAGGATCTGTCCGTATAATTGAAAACGGTGCAGCAGGTTCCACTTTCCGTTAAAACCGATCATGACGTTATCCGGACTACCAAGGCCCTGCTCCAATGTACGGTATAGCATTACCGGCAGGAGGTAATGAAATTCAAACTGGTTTTCCCGGCTGAAAATGACCGTCTCGAACAGGCCTACATTCAGACTGGGCGTGATATTGAAACTCAGGAA